>JBLRXE010000221.1:0-4790 GCA_047920895.1 Roseovarius sp. | reverse complement strand
GGTGTTTCCGCTCGACATGCAGCGGTTTCACGACTGGGCCGAGGGGCTCGATCTGATCGTGGTGGTCGAGGAAAAGCGCAAGCTCATTGAGGTGCAGATCAAGGAGGCGATCTTTGACGACCGGCGGGGGCGCCGTGTCTATGGCTGGTACAAGGGCGGCGCGGGGGGGCTGCACCGCGAGGAACTGTTCCCGACGCGCGGCGCGCTTGATCCGATCTGGATCGCGGAAAAGCTGGGCGGCATCCTGATCGAGGAGGGGCGCGGCACGGACCGGATCAAGGCGGGGCTGGAGGCGCTGAGCGCGGCGCGGCGCAATGACAACGCCGAGGAGATTGCCAGCCGTCTGCCCTATTTCTGCTCGGGCTGTCCACACAACACCTCGACCCGTCTGCCCGAGGGTGCGCGCGCCTATGCCGGGATCGGCTGTCATTATATGGTGCAATGGATGGACCGTGAGACGACCGGATTTACCCATATGGGCGGCGAGGGGGCGAACTGGATCGGCGAAGCGCCATTCAGCACGCGCAAGCATGTGTTCCAGAACCTTGGTGACGGCACCTATAACCATTCGGGCGTGCAGGCCATTCGCGCGGCTTTGGCCGCGGGCACGACGATCACCTATAAAATCCTCTACAATGATGCCGTGGCGATGACCGGCGGGCAGCCAAACGAAGGCGGTTTGAACGCGCCGCGTATTGCCGCTGAATTGCGCGCCATGGGGGTGCAACATCTGGCGGTTGTTTACGACGAGAAAGAGGATGTGGACCGCAAGGCCTTTCCGCAAGGCATTGAGTTTTCGGAACGATCCGATCTGATGGCGGTGCAGGAGCGGCTGGCCAAGGTCGAGGGGGTGAGTGTCATCCTCTATATCCAGACCTGTGCCGCCGAAAAACGTCGCCGCCGCAAGCGGGGCAACTTCCCTGATCCAGACCGCCGGGTGTTCATCAATACCGATGTCTGCGAAGGCTGCGGCGATTGCGGGGTGCAATCCAATTGCGTCTCAATCGTGCCGGTGGAGACCGAATTGGGGCGCAAGCGGGCGATTGATCAATCGAGCTGCAACAAGGATTTTTCCTGTCTCAAGGGGTTTTGCCCGTCGTTCGTCACGGTTGAAGGCGCGAAGATCCGCAAGGACAGCACCGCCGATCTGACCCTGCCGGATATGCCCGCGCCATCGCTTCCGGTGATTGACGGCACTTACAATGTGGTGATCACCGGGGTGGGCGGCACCGGGGTTGTCACCATCGGTGCGGTGATGGCGCAGGCGGCGCAGATTGACGGCAAGGGCGCGGGTATGATGGAAATGGCCGGTCTCGCGCAAAAGGGCGGGGCGGTGCATATTCATTGCCGTCTGGCCGAAAATCCCGGCGATATCAGCGCCATTCGCGTGGCGACCGGAGAATGTGACGCGCTGATTGGCGGCGATCTGGTGGTTTCGGCTGGTGCCAAGACGCTGGGGCTGACGCGACAGGGGCGCACCGGGGCGGTGGTCAACAGCCACGAGATCATCACCGGCGATTTCACCCGCAACACCGAGTTTACCCTGCCTGCCGACCGGCTGCGTCTGGCGCTGGAGGCGCGGTTGCGCGACGCGGTGCAAATGTTCGACGCCTCGGAACTGGCCAAGAGCGTGATGGGCGATTCGATCTATTCCAACATGATGATCTTTGGCGCGGCGTGGCAGCGGGGGCTGATTCCGCTCAGCCATGAGGCGATTGCAGAGGCCATTCGCCTGAATGGGGCGGCGGTCGATGCCAATCTGCGCGCGTTCGAGGTGGGGCGTTGGGCGGCGCTCTATCCGGGGCAGGTCGAGAAACTGCTGACTCCCAAGGTGGTTGCCAAGCCGCGAACGCTGGCCGAGCGCATCGCCTATCGCGAGAGGCATCTGACCGTCTATCAGGGCAAGCGGCTGGTGCGCCGGTATCGGCGTCTGCTGGACGGGATCGCCGATGAGGCGGTCAAAGACGCGGCGGCACAGGGCTATCACAAGCTGCTCAGCTACAAGGACGAATACGAGGTCGCGCGTCTACATCTGGAAACGGCAGAGAGGGCGCGGGCCGAGTTCGGGGGGGATTTCGCGCTGAAATTCCACCTCGCGCCGCCGATGCTGTCCAAGAAGGGCAGCGACGGGCGACCCAAGAAGCGCGAATTCGGCCCCGGCATCCTGCGCGTGTTTGGCGTTCTGGCGCGGCTCAAGGTGCTGCGCGGCACGCCGCTCGATCCCTTTGGCCGCACCGCCGAGCGGAAAATGGAGCGGGCGCTGATCACGCAATATGAGCGCGATATGGCCGAGGTTCTGCCGCGGCTCAATGCCCGCACCCGTGATGCGATCATCGCTCTGGCGCTCTTGCCGCTGTCGATCCGGGGATTTGGCCCGGTCAAGGAGGCCAATGCCGCCAAGGCCGCGGCACGGCGCGCGGAGCTTTTGGCGGTGATCCGGTCGGGCGGGGCGGAAATGGCACAGGCGGCGGAATAGGCGTCACAAAACTGTCACGGGAACTGGCCACATCTGTCGCATGATTTTAACGAGACGCGACTCAGCCGAGGATCGCCCATGCGCCCAGATCGCCAGATTGCCCGTGACATTTCCTATGCCTATTCCGCCCAGACCAAGGGGGGCCGGGCGATGATCCGCACGATGGAAAACCTCACCGGGCGGATCGCGTTGATCAAGCGGGCGGCGGGCTATGAGACCGAGGTATTGCAGGGCCGCGATTTCTGGGAGGTGATCGTCGATCGCTATGGTCTCACGCTGGATGTGGTGGGCGGCAGCCTGAACACTATCCCGCAAGAGGGGCCATTGGTGCTGATTGCCAATCACCCGTATGGTATTCTCGACGGGCTGATGATGGGCCATATCCTGAGCCGGACGCGGGGCGATTTCCGTATTCTGGCGCATCAGATTTTCCGCAAGGCCGAGGATCTGAACAAGGTCATCCTGCCGATCAGTTTCGACGAGACCAAAGAGGCGGTCGCGCTCAACCTTGCCACGCGTAAAACCGCGCTCGATTATCTGGGGCAGGGCGGGGCCATCGGCATCTTTCCGGGCGGCACGGTCAGCACGGCGGCCAAGCCGTTTGCGCGCCCGATGGACCCCGGCTGGCGCGGCTTTACCGCCAAGATGATCGCCAAGTCGCAGGCGGCCGTGGTGCCGGTCTATTTCGACGGGCACACCAGCCGCCTCTTTCAACTGGCCAGCCATCTGCATGTGACCCTGCGCATGGGCCTCTTGATCAAGGAATTCCGCAAGCGCGTGGACACGCCCGTGCGTGTGGTGGTGGGGGATCCGATCCCGCGCAGCACGCTGACGCAATATGCGGGCGATACAAAATCCCTCATGGCATTCCTGCGCGCCAAGACCTATGAATTGTCCCCAAGCCCGATTGTCGCCTCTGAAATCGGGTTCGAATTCGAGTAACGGCACTGGACGTGGGACATGGCGGTAGGGATTTTCGACAGCGGGCTGGGTGGTCTGACCGTTTGGGATGCGGTGAGCAAACGCTTGCCCGATGTGCCTTTTGTCTATCTGGGCGATAACGCCCATACGCCTTATGGCGTGCGCGATGCCGATGATATTTACGCACTGACAACCACGTCGGTGGACCGGCTCTTTGCGGCGGGCTGTGATCTGGTGATTCTGGCCTGCAACACCGCCTCGGCGGCGGCGCTGCGGCGGATGCAGGAATCCTGGATCCCGCGCGACAAGCGGGTGCTGGGCGTCTTTGTGCCGCTGATCGAGGCGCTGACCGAGCGGCACTGGGGCGACAATTCCCCGCCCCGCGAAGTGGCGGTCAAGAACGTGGCGCTCTTTGCCACGCCCGCGACCGTGCGCAGCCGTGCGTTTCAGCGGGAACTGGCGTTTCGGGCGATTGGCGTCGATGTCGAGGCGCAGGCCTGTGGCGGCGTGGTCGATGCCATCGAGGATGGTGATATGATCTTGGCCGAAGCCTTGGTGCGCAGCCATGTCGATGCGCTCAAGCGCAAGATGCCGCATCCTGAGGCGGCGGTTTTGGGCTGCACCCATTATCCGCTGGTGCAAGAGGTGTTTCAGGATGCGCTCGGCCCCGATGTGGCGGTCTATTCGCAACCCAATCTGGTGGCGTCGAGCCTGGCCGATTATCTGGGGCGGCACCCGGACAAGATCGGGCCGGGCACTGCGTCCGCGTTTCTGACCACCGGCGATCCCAAGCGGGTGTCCTCCCGCGCCACGCAGTTCCTGCGACGGGAAATCAAGTTCTCTGCGGCCTGACGCGCAGGTCACGGGCCTTGCGCCGCATTGCGGCGGGGCCGGAATTGACATATCCTCAATACATCTGAAAGTGAGGTCCCGATGCCCCATAACATCGCCATTCTGGGCGCCTCTGGCTATACTGGGGCGGAGCTTGTCCGGCTGATTGCCAGCCATCCCGGCATGAAGATCACCGCCTTGGCCGCCAATTCCAAGGCGGGGCAGAGCATGGGGCAGGTGTTTCCGCATTTGCGGCATCTCGATTTGCCCGATCTTGTCACCATCGAAGAGATTGATTTCTCGGGAATTGACCTGTGTTTCTGCGCGCTACCGCACAAGACCAGCCAAGAGGTAATTGCGGCGCTGCCGCGTGATCTGAAGATTGTGGACCTGTCGGCGGATTTCCGGCTGCGCGATCCGGCCGCCTACCAGAAGTGGTATGGCAATTCCCATGCCGCCCCGGAGGTGCAGAAAGAGGCGGTCTATGGTCTGACCGAATTCTACCGCGAGGATATTCGGGCGGCGCGTCTGGTGGCGGGCACCGGCTGTAATGCGGCCACAG
>JBLRXE010000220.1:0-4801 GCA_047920895.1 Roseovarius sp. | reverse complement strand
GAGCCGGGATCGAGGCGGCAGAGGCGGGGGCGGCCATCCTGCACCTGCATGCGCGTGATCCACAGACCGGGCGGCCCTCTGCCGACCCGGCGCATTTCCGCGCCTTTTTGCCCCGGTTGAAACAGGGCTGTGACGCGGTCCTGAACCTCTCCACAGGGGGCAGCGCGACCATGACGCTCGCTGAACGGCTCGCCGCTCCAAAAGAGGCCGCGCCGGAAATGGCCTCGCTCAACATGGGCACGATGAACTTTGCGCTCTACCCGATGGCGGAGCGGATCACCAACTGGCGGCACGAATGGGAACAGCCTTTTCTCGAAGGCTCGGATGATCTGGTGTTCAAGAACACCCCCCGCGACATCGCCCGTATCCTGACGGAACTGGGGCAGGAACGCGGCGCGCGGTTCGAATTTGAGTGCTACGATCTCAGCCACCTTTACATGCTGCGGCACTTCGCGGACCGGGGTTTGATCCGTGCCCCCTATTTCATTCAATTCGTCTTTGGCGTCTTGGGCGGCATGGGCGCGGATCCCGAGAACCTCACGCATATGGTGCGCATCGCGGACAAGCTCTTTGGTCAGGATTACATGTTTTCCGTACTGGCGGCGGGTCGGCATCAGATGCCGATGGCGGCGCAATCGGCGGCAATGGGCGGGCATGTGCGCGTGGGGCTTGAGGATAGTCTGACCATCGCGCGCGGCACGCTGGCACGCTCCAACGCCGAACAGGTCGCCAAGGTGCGCGGCATCGTCGAGGCGTTGGGCCGCGTGGTCGCCAGCCCTGATGAGGCACGCGCGCTCTTGGGTCTCAAGGGCGCGGACCGGGTGGCGATCTGATCCATGATGGAATTTCGGATGGTTGAAACAGAGGAAGATCTGGCGTTGCTGGACTTGGCCCTGCGCAGGCTGAGCGCGGATTTGGGCGATGCCCATAGCGCCGGGCTGGACGCCTTGCGCGCCGGGCTGACGGGAGAGATACCGGCGGCTTACGGCTTGCTCGCGCTGGAGGGGGATTTGATCGGCGCGGCCCTCTTTGGCCCGATGTTTTCCACCGTGCGCGGGGCGGCGGGCGTCTATGTCTCTGACCTCTGGGTCACAGAGACGGCGCGCGGCAAGGGGTTGGGCCGCGCACTCCTATCTCAGGTGGCACGCCGCGCGGGCACACTCTGGCGGGCGGAATGGATGATGCTGGCGGTCTACGCCCACAGCCCGGCTTCGCGCCGGTTCTACGAACGGCTGGGATTCGAGGCACAGGATCAAGTGACACAGATGCGCCTGCCACAGGCAGCGATGCGCAGATTGATGGGAGAAGACGAATGAAGGCAATTTTTGATGACCGGCAGTGGTTTCACGACCCCAAGCATTTCATGGCCAATGGGGTGATCAAACCCAGCCCCGAACAGCCCGAGCGCATCGCGCGGCTGACGGATGGGGCCAAGGCGGCAGGCTGTGACCTTGTTGTGCCCGACGATACCGGTCTCGGGCCGATCGCCGCCCTCCATTCGCCAGAGTATGTGACATTCCTGCGCAATATCTACAGTCGCTGGCAGCACATTGAAGGCGCGGGCGCAGAAGTGATCCCCAACATCCATCCCGCCAATCGCAGCGACAATTACCCCAAATCCGCCGTGGGCCAAGCGGGCTATCATCAGGCTGACACCGCCTGTCCAATCGGCGCAGGCACATGGGAAGCCGCCTATTGGTCGGCGCAGACCGCCGTGACCGGCGCGGATATGCTTGCCGCTGGAGAGAGGGCCGCCTATGCACTCTGCCGACCGCCGGGGCATCACGCCTTTGGTGATCTGGCGGGCGGGTTCTGTTTTCTCAACAACGCCGGGATTGCGGCTGAGCGGTTGCGCGCATACGGGCTGCGGGCGGCAATCCTCGATGTCGATGTGCATCACGGTAACGGCACCCAAGGCATTTTCTATGACCGCGACGATGTCCTGACCGTGTCGATCCACGCCGATCCGGCGCGGTTCTATCCCTTTTTCTGGGGCCACGCCGACGAGCGGGGCACGGGGCGGGGCAGAGGCTATAACCTCAATCTGCCGTTGGCGCGCGGCACCGGCGATGATACCTATCTGAAAACGCTCGACTTTGCTCTGGAACGGGTGGCGAATTTCGGGGCCGATGTGGTGGTCGTGGCGCTTGGTCTTGATGCCTATGAGGGTGATCCGTTTCAGGGGCTGGCCATCACCACGCCCGGATTTGGGCGCATCGGCGCGGCGATTGCGGGGCTGGGACTGCCCACGCTCTTTGTGCAAGAGGGTGGTTATCTCTGTAAGGAATTGGGCCAGAACCTTACATCGGTCCTGACGGGATATGAGGGGGTGTGAGCATGGCCGATGTGATCGTGATCGGCGGCGGCATCGCCGGGATCAGCGCGGCGGCAGAGATTGCGCGCGGCGGTGCGGATGTCGTCGTTCTCGAGATGGAGCCGCAGATTGGCTATCACGCCACGGGCCGTTCCGCCGCCATCTTTATCCGCAACTACGGCAACGCCACCCTGCGCGCGCTCAATGCCGTGGCAGAGCCGATTTTCGAGCAGCCGGGCGAGATCAGCGACAAGCCCTTGCTCAGTCCGCGCGGCGAATTGATGGTCGCCTCCGAGGAAGAATTGCCGATCCTCGAAGACTATTTGAAAGGCTCGACCGGCATCGACCGGCTGACCGGCAAGGAGGCCGCCGAAATCGTGCCGATCCTGCGCGCGGACCGGATTGCAGGCGCGATGATCGAACGCGGCGCGCGTGGCATTGACGTGGACCTCTTGTTGCAAGGCTATGCGCGGATGCTGCGGGCGCGCGGCGGACAGATCGTGACCGGCGCGGCAGTCAGCGGCCTGTCGCATAGCGCCGGGATATGGCAGGTTGATACCGCGCAGGGACAGCACAGCGCGCCGATCATCGTAAACGCCGCCGGTGGCTGGGCCGATAAGGTCGCCGCCTTGGCCGAGGTGCGCCGCGCAGGGTTGCAACCCTACCGCCGTTCTGCCGCGATCATTCCGGCACCGCAAGGATATGAGACAGAACATTGGCCAATCTTCGGCTCTATCGCTGAAACATGGTATGCCAAGCCCGAGGCAGGCAAGCTGATGGTCTCCCCCGCCGACGAAGACCCGGTTGCGCCGCATGATGCCTGGGCTAATGATATGGTTCTGGCCGAAGGGCTGCATCGCTTTGAGCAGGCTGTTACCGTGCCGGTGACACGGGTCGAGCATAGCTGGGCGGGCCTGCGCACCTTTGCCCCCGACCGCACCCCGGTGGTGGGGTTCGATCCGCAGGCGGACGGGTTTTTCTGGCTGGCAGGGCAGGGGGGCTACGGCGTGCAGACAGCACCCGCGCTCTCACGGCTGACGGCGGCGCTGATTGCAGGGGGCGCGCCGGATATCCCGGATAGTGTAGTGGCAGCCATGGCACCCGGACGGTTCTGACAGGGGTAACGAGGCCAATAACCTCGCCCCAATGCCCCCCTCAGCCCTGTGCCTTGGCCTTGATCGAGGCGAATTTGTGCAGCAGGTGGTCCTTCATCAGCTTGCCGCAACGCTCGGCATCCCGTGCGCGCAGCGCCTCGATAATGGCCTCGTGCTCCTCCACCGCCGCGCGCCAGCGTTCAGGCGTGAGATTGGCCTGATAGCGCGCCCGTTGCACCCGGAACGCCAACAATTGATGCGCGCGCAACAGCGTCTCATTCCCGGCTGCCGCCAAGATTGCCTTGTGGATGGCCTGATTGATGCGAAAATAGGTTGGGCGATCCGCCTCGTCATAGGTCCGCCGAAGGGCGGCGGTCATTTCCGCGATCTCTTGCACCGTATCGGCCCCGGCTCGCGCCGTGGCAAGCTCGCCTGCCAGCCCCTCAAGGGCCGCAAGCACACAAAACACCTCGGCCAGTTCTGTCTCGCTCTGCCGGGTGATGACGGCCCCGCGATGCGGGATGAGGTCCAGCAACCCCTCTGCCGCCAACACCTTGAGCGCCTCACGCAGCGGCGTTCGGGATACGCCGAACTGTTCGGTCAGCGCCTTTTCGTTGATCTTCTCGCCCGGTTGCAACTGACCCTCGAGGATCATCTGGCGCAGGCGGTTGGTGATCTCGACGGCCAGCGCGGTGCGGCCGATGGGATCGGGTTTGAGGGCGGTCATGGGGGCCTCCGGGCCGGGGTTATCCATCTGTGCGGCCCTCCCTTACAGCATTTCCCGACGCCCTGTCGAAGATTTCCGCGATATGCAGCGCGCGGCGGTCGGTGCCGTCGGAAATCTGGTGACGGCAAGAGGTACCGTTGGCGATCAGGAGATCATCGGGCGCGGCGGCACGCACGGCCGGCAACAGCGACAACTCGCCCATTTTGAGCGATACGTCCATGGTTTCCGCCTGATAGCCAAAGGCCCCGGCCATGCCGCAGCAACTGCTCTCGATGGTCTTGGGATCAAGTCCGGGGATCAGCGCCAGAGCCTGCCCCATATCGCCCATCACTCCGGCTGCCTTTTGATGGCAATGGCCGTGGACATGGGCGGTGTGCCCCAGAGTGCCAAGCGGCAGGTCAAGCCGCCCGGCGCGCGCCTCGCAGGCGATGAATTCCTCGAAGAGATAGGCGTTTTCCGACAGGAGCCGCGCGTCGTCACCGGGCAAGAGCGTTAGAAACTCGTCGCGCAGCGTCAGCAGGCAGGACGGTTCCAGCCCCACCACCGGCACGCCCGCGCGGATATGCGGCAGGAGCGCATCCAACGTGCGCTGCGCCTCGGCGCGGGCCTGCTCGATCATCCCCGCCGCCAGATAGGTGCGCCCGCAACAAAGCGGGCGACCGGGGG
>JBLRXE010000219.1:0-4811 GCA_047920895.1 Roseovarius sp. | reverse complement strand
GCGCGCGGCGGCATCCCGGTTGACGTTGATTTCGATGAACCGTCCGCCCACGGGCCGTTCGGCAAAGGCCGATGCCGTGCCCTCGATACCCGCAACGGCCTTTTCAACCTGAACGCCGATCTGCTCGATTACCGAGAGATCCGCGCCGGAAATCTTGACCCCGACCGGGGTCTTGATGCCAGTGGCCAGCATGTCGATGCGGTTCTTGATCGGTTGAATCCAGACATTCGTCACGCCGGGGATTTGCACGATGCGATCCAGCTCGTTGCGGATACGCTCCATGGTCATGCCCTCGCGCCACTCGGCCTCGGGCCTGAGCTGAACTGTGGTCTCGATCATGGTCAGCGGGGCCGGGTCGGTCGCCGTGTCGGCGCGCCCGAGTTTGCCATGCACGGTCTTTACCTCGGGAAGGGTTGCAATCAGACGATCAGTCTGTTGCAGCACTTCGCGCGCCTTGCCGATGGACACGCCCGGATAAAGCGAGGGCATATAGAGCAGATCACCCTCATTCAGCTCTGGCATGAATTCGGTCCCCAGCCGTTGCAGCGGCCATGCCATCGAGAGGACCAGCACAACAGCAAGCGCCGATGTCGCCCAAGGCCAGGCCACAGCCGCGTCCAGAAAGGGGCGGTAAAGCCAGATCACGACGCGGTTCAGCGGATTGCTGCGCTCTGGCAGAATGCGCCCACGCACGAAATAGCCCATGAGCACCGGCACCAATGTAATCGACAGGATCGCCGCGGCGGCCATGGCGTAGGTTTTGGTAAAGGCCAGTGGCTTGAACAAACGTCCTTCCTGACTCTCCAGAACAAAGACCGGCATGAAACTGACCGCGATGATGGCCAGGGAAAAGAAAAGCGTCGGCCCCACCTCGGACGCGCATTCAGAGACAATCCGCCAACGGTTTTCCTTGGTCAGGGCCTCTTTTTCGATCCGCCGGTGCATCGCCTCGATCATCACAATGGCCGCATCAACCATCGCCCCGATGGCAATCGCAATGCCACCAAGCGACATGATGTTGGCGTTGACACCTTGCAGCTTCATGATGACGAACGCCGCGAAAATGCCCAGGGGCAGCGACAGCACGATCACCAGCGATGAGCGCAGATGCAAAAGAAAGGCCCCGCACACGAGGATGACAACGATGAATTCCTCGGTCAGCTTGTCCTTGAGCGTTTCAATCGCGCGTTCGATCACCCCGGCACGATTATAGGTTGTGACAATCTCCACGCCCTCGGGCAGGCTGCTGCGCAGCTCTTCGATCCGCGTCTCGACCGCCTTGATCGTGGCCAGAGCATTCCCGCCCCAACGCAGGATAACCACGCCACCGACGGCATCGCCTTCGCCGCCGAACTCACCAACCCCGCGGCGCATTTCCGGCCCAAGCCGGATGTCGGCGACATCGCCCAGAGTGACCGCCGCGCCGCGCGCGTTGACCAACAAAGGTGCCGCCGCCAGATCGGCCAGCTCGTTCACATAGCCGGTAGAGCGCACCATGTATTCCGCTTCGCCCATCTCGATGACGCTGCCCCCGGTTTCCCGGTTCGCCGCCTCGATTGCGGCCCGGATGCGCGCCAATGAGAGATCATAGGCGCGCAGCTTGAGGGGATCAACGACCACCTGATACTGTTTGACCATGCCCCCGATGGTGGCCACCTCAGACACGCCCGGAACTGCCTGCAACTCGAATTTCAGAAACCAGTCCTGCAACGTTCTGAGCTGTGCAAGGTCATGGCCACCCGTCCGATCGATCAGCGCATATTGATAGATCCAGCCGACACCGGTTGCATCCGGGCCCAATTCGGGGGCAACGCCTTCGGGCAGGTCGGATGTGATCTGTGCCAGATATTCGAGAACACGGCTGCGCGCCCAATAGAGATCGGTGCCGTCCTCGAAAACGATATAGACGAAGCTATCGCCAAAGAAGGAAAATCCGCGCACATCCGTGGCCCCCGGCACGGCGAGCATCGCCGTGGTGATGGGGAAGGTCACCTGATCCTCGACCACCTGCGGGGCCTGACCCGGATAGGGTGTCTTGATGATGACCTGAACATCCGACAGATCAGGAATGGCATCGACCGGGGTAGAGCGGATGGCCCAGACCCCGGCCACGGCCAACATGACCGCGAGGGCAAGCACCAACAGCCGGTTGTTGACTGACGCCCGGATGATCAGCGGGATCATTGCAGCAACTCCGGCGCGGGTGCGACCCCGACAAGGGTCAGCGACAGATCCGGATTGCGGGCAAGACGCAGCTCTATTTCCCTGCCAACCGGCAGGTCGCCTGCGTCAAGCTCTGGGGCGATGGCAAAATCCATCGTCATCCCCGGCATCCCGATATCCGTGATCGGACCGTGGGTGATATTCGCGCGATGCTTATCCGGATCGAGCGAATTGATCGTTCCCCGAACCTGCATGGGCGGCTGTGCGGGCTCTGCGGCGGTCAAAATCATGGTCATGCTGTCGGGCCGGTCGAATGTCAGGATAAGATCGGTTTTCAGGGCAAGCGTTGCCGGATCAAGCGTCTCGGCGAGGCCAAATTCCATCGTCATCCCCGGCATGCTAGTCTCTGGGATCGGTCCATGCGCAATGGTTGCCGTCCCATCCTCGGCGTGGATTTCTTCGATGCGACCGGGGATTGTGATTGGTGGTGCCGCCTCGGAAGCGGCAATTTCTGGCGAAACACCTGCCACGGGTTCCGGGACGTCCGAATTCTGCCCATCCGTACCTCCAGGCCGAACGGCCACGATGACGAAGACACCATCATCGCCCTTTGCAAAATCGAACTCGACGGGTTCGTTCAAGGGCGCGGTCTTGGGATCAAAACCGGCGACCGGCATATCCATCTGCATGGCAGGCCAGCCCAAATCCGGGATCGGATCATGCCGAATCGAGAGCCTTCCATCCGCTGTCACGGCTTCGATTCGCCCTGTCCCGATCGCCGCAATCCCGTCATCAGCCGTTAGTTCAGTGAGGCTGAGGCGTCCATCCACACCCCGTGCCACTTGAAAAGCAACCTTCTGGTCAGGGTTGAAACGATCAATCACAATATCTGCCCGCAGCGGGAATTGCGAGGTCATCGCCGGCCAGTCGAGGCTTTCCAAAGCATTGTGGTTGATTGTCGCCATGCGTGTCTCAGGGTCAATGGCGACAAGCGCGCCCTGCCCGTGTGCCGGTATCTCATCGGTTGGCGCCATGCGCACCAGCCCAGCGGATAGGGCACTTTCGCTGTCGATCAGGAATTGCGCGGAGGCCACGATCTCCTCACCTGGGGCCAGGCCCTGCAATACCTCTGTGCGCCCGCCTTCGCCAAAGGCATCCCGAAGGCCCGTCGTGATCAGGCGAGGCTTGAATGTGCCCTCACCGGTCCTCAGAATGACCCTCTCCGCACGGCCGGTGCGAATGATGGCCTCGCTCGGGACCGTGACAGACTCGCGGGTCTTCTGCGGAACAAGAGCGACAGCGGCAAACATATTGGGCTTGAAAAGACCTTCGCTATTGTCAAATCGCAATCGCACCGGCAGCGTTCGTGTGCGGGCGTCAAGTTCTGGAAAGATGTAATCGATCCGTCCCTCAAAGCGCCGATCAGGCAGGTGATCAAACTCCGCCACTGCCATCATGTTTTCGGACAGGCGCCCGATATCGCGCTCAAAGACATCCGCAATCAGCCAGACGCTTGACAGATCGGTCAGCGACAGCGCCCGCGTATTGGGCTGGAGAAACATCCCGTCCGCCGCCTCGAGCGAGATCACAACGCCGTCTCGCGGCGCGTAGACACGCAGGTTGCGTGCAAGACTGCCGGAACTGGCGATCTCGTCAATCTGCCGGTCCGATACGCCTTGACTGCGCAGATTGCTGCGCGCCAGTTCGACAATTCTCTGATCGCCTGCCTCGATGGCCCGAATGAAATCCGCACTGGACGACCCGATCGCAGGTGAAAACATCTCGAAAAGAACGTCGCCCTCAACGACCTGATCGCCCACGGCGCGCACATTGAGTGTTTCGACCCAGCCCTCGACGCGCGTGTGGACATGGCTTGTCAGGTGGTCGTCGTAGGCAACATATCCCACAGTATCGATCCGCTCCGAGACAGCCTCCACCCGGGCGATTGCCGTGCGGACACCGATCGCGTTGATCTCGGATGCAGATAGCTGCACCTCGGCAGGATCACCGGACGGCTCCTGCCCCGCGTAGACGGGGACAAGATCCATGCCCATGGGAGATTTGCCCGGCCCGTCCCGGCGATAGTTCGCGTCCATCGGCGCGACCCAATACAAGACTTCCGGCCCGGTGGTCTCTGTCCCCACCGCAGGATTCAGCAAATATCGTTCGCCAGCAATTCCGGCCAAAGTGCTTGCACCTATGACCAGTATGCCCAACGCGGTATAGCGTCCTCGCATCACATTCTCCGTTCGGGCGTGTCATCGCCCGCATCCTCGATCTGAAGAATCGGACATGCGTGCAAACGCCCTGCCCGGGTTCAATTTGGGATCAGAGATGTTTTGGAGGTCTGTCTTTGGAGCCCGGCTTGTATTCAACAAAGAATGCCTGGCTGCTCTTGTCGAAACTCAAGGTTGAGAGATACTGCCATGCTTGCAGTAACACCGGCTCCTCACGCGTGATCAGACAACAGGACAACGACACGCAATCTTTCATTGGATCGTCAGGAGCCGATTGAATGTCGGTAGTTTCGGTGTGTTTCTGGTGCGTACTCTGCGAAGCGTGATCAACATGATTGTATGACTCGAGTTGATCCATCATTCGCATCATCGCAGAATCAGCATCGTGCGATGAGCCCATGACCGGTGTCA
>JBLRXE010000218.1:0-4846 GCA_047920895.1 Roseovarius sp. | reverse complement strand
CTACCGCCAAGATCCTGCTCGTCGACCCCAAAGAGAAATATTCCAAGCAGGCGCTGTTTGAGGAAGGCTGGGACCGCCACTACCCCGGCATGATCGAGCGAATCGGTCCCGATTTCGGCGGCGAAACCGTAAGCGTGGATCCTGCGGCGATGACTGTCGATATCGACGGCACGGTTGAAAAGGTCGATGTCTGCAATGTCATTCCGGCGCAAAAGGCCGGGCGCATCGCCGATATGGCAGGCGTGATCGATGGCAATTGGGCGCCCGTTAACGCCGCTGATATGTCATCCAAGGCGGACCCGGATGTGCATGTTCTGGGTGACGCGGCGCACCAGGGCGACATGCCGAAATCCGGCTTTGCCGCCAATTCTCAGGCCAAGGTCTGTGCCATGGCGCTGCGCGCTGCGCTCACCGGCTCCAAGGTGTTCCCTGCCAAGTTCACCAACACCTGCTGGTCGCTGATCGCGCCCGGGGATGGGGTCAAGGTCGGTGCAACCTATGAGGCTACGGCGGAGAAGATCGCCAAGGTGGACGGCTTCGTCTCGCAAACCGGCGAGGATGCCGCGACGCGCAAGGCGACCTATGAGGAATCCGTTGGCTGGTATGACGGGATCACCACGGACATGTTCAACTGAAGTCGCGATCACCAATCTGGAAGAGGAGATTTTCCAATGAAAAATAAAGTTCTAGCCGGAGCTCTGGCCCTGATGGCTCTGCCTGCCGCTGCGGCTGAGCAGGCCACCACATATCCCTTCGACGGCAGCTTTGACGACGCCACCTTTGCCGTCGAGAGCGCGATTGTCGGTCGTGGACTGGTGATCGACCTGCAAAGCCATGTGGGCGAAATGCTGAATCGCACTGGCGCGGATGTGGGCAGCGATGTCAGGATATTCGAGGCGGCGGATATTTTTCTGTTCTGCTCCGCCACCCTCTCGCGTGAGGTGATGGAGGCCGATCCTATGAACATTGCGCATTGTCCCTATGGCATCTTTGTGGCCAATCAAGGTGGCGAAGTGATGATCGGCTATCGCAATTACCCGGATGGGGAAATGCAGAAGGTGCAGGCCATGTTGGACGAAATTGTGCGTGACGCCTTGCAATGAACCCATACAACCGGGCTGAACCATCAGCCCGGTTGACGCAAGTCAAGGCATTCAATCCTTGGCACGACGATCAGATTTCATCTTTCCTTACAGGCGCGGCACATGCTCGAATCCTTGATAGACAGATTTGGCGATGGGGCTGTTCTCGCCATGGCGGGCACCCTCGTCGGCTTGATCTTCGGCGCTGCTGCTCAACATTCGAGGTTCTGTCTGCGCGCCGCCACAATCGAGGTGGCCCAACGGGAATTTGGCCCGCGTCTCTCGATCTGGCTCATTGCCTTTTCCGCCGGTGTCGCCTCGGTCCAAGGAGCGGTGGCGCTCGGTTTGCTCGATGTCTCCGAGGCCCGCCCTCTGGCGGCAACGGGCAGCATGTCAGGAGCCATCATTGGCGGATTGATGTTCGGGGTGGGCATGATCCTTGCGCGCGGCTGCGCCAGCCGCCTGCTCGTGCTCTCGGCTACGGGAAATCTGCGCGCCATCGTGACCGGGCTTGTCCTGACGCTCGCGGCGCAATCGGCGCTGCGCGGTGTTTTGGCCCCGTTGCGCGAGGCATTGGCACGCCTCTGGCTCGTGCCGGGAGGCGAAGCGCGGAGTATCCTGACCTATTTGGGCATTGGGCCGGGCATGGCGGCGCTGATCGCCGCATTGGTTTTGACCGGGGGTTTTTCCCTGGCCTTTCGGCGCGAAGTGCGACCTAGCCACGCAATTGCAGCCGCCCTCGTGGGTTGTGCGATCGGGCTTGGCTGGCTGCTGACCTATGTGATTGCCCAAACATCATTCGATGTGGTCGAAATCTCTTCCGTCACTTTTACCGGCCCTTCCACCGATACGTTGATGGGATTGGTCAATACCACCAGCCTCCCGCTTGGCTTTGGCGTAGGTCTGGTGCCGGGGGTTTTTATGGGCTCCGCCACGATGTCGATCCTGAACCGGGAATGGAAAATCGAGCGTTTTGGCCCCGAAACTCCCATGGAACGCTATCTGATCGGTGCGGCGCTGATGGGATTCGGCAGTATGCTCGCAGGCGGTTGCGCTGTCGGAGCGGGCATGTCGGGCGGCGCGATTTTTGCCCTGACCGCATGGGTTGCGGTGACCTGCATGTGGATTGGCGCCATGGCCACGCATCTGATCCTAACCGGACGCCCTCTGCGCCCGGTCGCCTCGTGATCCTGCCTCAGGCGGCGGCCTTCATCAATCCGTCATCTCGGATCTGCTTTTCCGCCTGATCCAGCGACATCCATGCCCGCTCGATCAGCGTGTCGATCTCGGATTTCGAGATCACCAGAGGCGGAGAGATGATCATCCGGTCGCCGACGTGCCGCATGATCAGGTTGTTGGCAAAACACCGCTCGCGACAGATATAGCCTGCTGTGCCCGGCTCAGAGGCGAACTTGGCCCGGCTCGCCTTGTGCGGGGTCAGCGCCAACGATCCCATCATCCCGATGATCCGGGCTTCGCCCACCATCGGATGATCGGCCAGCTTGTTCCACTTCTCTTGCAGATAAGGCCCGGTGTCCTGCGCCACGCGCTCGATGATCTTTTCCTCTTCGAGAATGCGCAGGTTTTCCAAGGCCACGGCACAGGACACGGGATGCCCGGAATAGGTATAGCCGTGGTTGAATTCGCAGGCGTTGATCACCTTGGCCACCCGGTCCGACACCAGAGAGCCGCCAATCGGCGCATAACCCGAACTCAGCCCCTTGGCGATGGTCATGATATCGGGGCGGATGTCATAGGTCTGGCTGCCAAACCAGTTGCCCGTACGCCCAAAGCCGCAAATCACCTCATCCGCAATCAGCAGGATACCGTATTTGTCGCAGATCCGCTGAATTTCCGGCCAATAGCTGTCGGGCGGGATGATCACGCCGCCCGCGCCCTGCACCGGCTCTGCGATAAAGGCCGCGACGCGGTGCGCGCCCAGTTCCTCGATCTTGGCTTCAAGCTGTCGCGCGCGTTCAAGTCCAAAGGCTTCGGGATCGGTGTCGCCGCCTTCGGCATACCAATGTGGCTGGTCGATATGGCAGATGTTTGGAATGGGCAGGCCCCCTTGGGCGTGCATCCCGGACATGCCGCCCAGGCTGCCGCTGCCCACGGATGATCCGTGATAGGCATTCTTGCGGCTGATGATGATATTGCGCTCCGGTTCGCCCAACTGTGCCCAATAGGTGCGGACCATACGAATATTGGTGTCATTCGCCTCGGACCCGGACCCGGCATAGAACACATGGTTGAACCCTTCCGGCGAAATTTCCGCCAGCTTTGCCGAGAGAGCGATGGCCGGCACATGGCTGGTCTGGAAAAATGTGTTGTAGAACGGCAGTTCCATCATCTGACGCGCGGCGACATCGGCCAGTTCCTGACGCCCATAGCCGATGTTGACGCACCACAGCCCGCCCATACCGTCCAGGATTTCATGCCCCTCGCTGTCGGTCAGGGTCACGCCCCTGGCGCGGGTGATGATCCGCGCGCCCTTGGCACCCAGCTGATCGCCATGGGTAAAGGGATGCATGTGATGCGCGGCATCCAGCGCCTGCAACTCTGCGGTCGGCATGTGGTTGGTGATCATTGTCATGGACTTCCCTTTCCCGAATCGAATTTGCCGCGCAAGAGCGGCTCTCAATCCGAAAATATGATCAAATTATCCAGTGTCAATCGAATCAGCGGGCGGCGCCTACAAGTTCCAAGGAATGTCGCACCTGCTCCATCCCCTGGATCACGTCTTCGCGAATGGCGCGGGCTGCGGCCTCTGCATCGTGGGCGTGCATCGCGGTCAACATATCCTTGTGTTTATCGGGCAGGTTCTGAGTGCCAATGCGCCCACAGACCACCCGCAGCGACGGCCCGAACCGAAGCCAGAGCCCATCAGCCATATTGGCCAGGATCGGCGCCTGCGCGATGTCATAGAGCCGCTTGTGAAACCGATAGTTAAACTCGAGATAGGCACGCAGATCGCCACGCAATATGGCGCGGTCCAACTCGTCATCAAGATCCGCCAACCCATCCAGATCTTCCAGGCTTGCCCGCTCTGTGGCACGCAACGTCAGGTATGGATCAAGCCATTGTCGCGCATAAATTAATTCACTGATGTTGTCCGCCGTGAGCAGTGGCATAGAGACCCGGCGATTGCCTTGGAACTCCAATGCCCCCTCAGCGATCAGGCGGCGGATTGCCTCGCGCACAGGCGTCATGCCCGCGCCCAGACGTTCCGACAGACCTTGAATCGTCACGGCCTGACCGGGTGCCAAATCACCAAAGAGCACCAGATCCCGTAATTGGCGATAGATCAACTCATGCGCGGGCAACCGCGTTAAATCCCCATCAATCGTGGTCAATTTCTGTGCGGCGGTGTTCATTTGCAAAGCAATCCGATCATGGGCCTCAATGTCTGACCTTGCGAGTTTAGCCTGTGCATGAAAACATTACTATATTGCCATGTGCGGAAATTTTTGATCAAATCCACACCAAGGCAGACACATGCCGACCAAGGGAGAAGACAATGCGACATCTGATGATGACCACGACAGCCGCCATCGCGCTTGGGGCTTTTGCCGCCGAGGCACAGGAGGTCCGGGTCTACAACTGGTCTGATTACATCGACGAGGAATTGCTGACCAAGTTCGAGGCGGATACCGGGATCAAGCTGATTTATGATGTGTTCGACAGCAACGAGGTGTTGGAGACCAAGATGCTTGCCGGTGGCTCTGGCTATGACGTGGTGGTGCCGACGGGCACGTTCCTGCAAC
>JBLRXE010000217.1:0-4887 GCA_047920895.1 Roseovarius sp. | reverse complement strand
GGCCTATCCGCATCAACTGTCGGGCGGGCAGCGGCAGCGGGTGATGATCGCCATGGCGCTGGCCAACAAGCCCGACATCCTGATTGCCGATGAGCCGACAACCGCGCTTGATGTGACTATTCAGGCGCAGATTCTGGAATTGCTGGCAGAGTTGAAGCGCGAAGAGGGGATGGGCCTCTTGTTCATCACGCATGATCTGGGGATCGTGCAGCGCATCGCCGACCGGGTCTGTGTGATGAAGGATGGCGAGATTGTCGAGAGCGGGCCTGTGGCCGATGTCTTTGCAGCCCCTCAGCATGAGTATACCCGCAAACTGCTGAGCGCGCGGGCGGTGGGCCTGCCAACCCCTGTGCCCGAGGGTGCGCCGGTGGTGGCCGAAACCCATGACTTGCGCGTGTGGTTCCCGATCCAGAAAGGGTTTTTGAAGCGCACTGTGGGGCATGTGAAGGCGGTCAATGCCGCCACGCTCAGCGTGCGCGCGGGCGAGACATTGGGCATCGTGGGCGAGAGCGGATCAGGCAAGACCACGCTGGCGCTGGCGATCATGCGGCTGATTGCATCCGAGGGCGGTATCCGCTTTGCGGGTGAGGATGTGAACGGCTGGTCCACGCGGGACTTGCGGCGGCGGCGGGCGGAGATGCAGATCGTCTTTCAAGACCCGTTCGGAAGCCTGAGCCCGCGCATGACCGCGGCGCAGATCATCGCCGAGGGCCTGGGCGTGCATGGCAATCCCGGCGGGCGACCCGAGCGCGATCTGGTGGCCGAGGTGATGGCCGAGGTTGGCCTCGACCCCGCGATGATGGACCGCTATCCGCATGAATTTTCCGGCGGGCAGCGGCAGCGCATCGCCATTGCGCGCGCGATGATCCTGCGGCCCAAGCTGGTGGTGCTGGACGAGCCGACAAGTGCCTTGGACATGACCGTGCAGGTGCAGATCGTCGATCTCTTGCGCGAGTTGCAGCGGAAATATGCGCTGGCCTATCTCTTTATCAGCCACGATCTGCATGTGGTGCGCGCCATGAGCCATCGGGTGATGGTGATGAAGGATGGCGACGTGGTCGAGGCGGGCGAGGCCGAGGCGATCTTTTCCGCGCCGCAGACGCCCTACGCGCGCAAGCTCTTGGCGGCGGCGCTGGAGGGGCGGACCGAAGGGGCACCTGAGTAAAGGCGCCTGACGCCATCAGATGGCCGAGGAATGGCCGTCGGCGTTCATCTCGTAAGTGTCGAACTGGCGCGCGATCATGCGGGTCAGGGGCCGCGCCTCAAGCGGGATCGAGAGGCCGGTGGCGTCGAGTTTCAGATGCCCGTCAAAGCGGCGCTCCACGGCGGAGAGCATCGCCTGCAACTCTGCGGCGGGGATATCGAACGCGCGGAAGATTTCCGCGCTGTCAATGCGGAAGTCGCACATCAGCATTTCGATCATCCGCGACCGCAGCTTGTCTTCGGCGGAAAAGACATGGCCGCGCGAGGTTGAAAACCGCCCCTCTCGGATAGCCCCGGTATGGGCGCCGGTGGCAGAGGCATTCTGGGCATAACCTTGCGGAAAGCGCGAGATGGAGGAGGCCCCCACACCGATCAGCACCTCGGCGGTGTCGTCGGTATAGCCCTGAAAATTGCGGCGCAAGAGCCCGGATTTTTGTGCCACGCTCAGCCCGTCAGAGGCGGTGGCGAAATGGTCGATGCCGATTTCGTCGTAATTGTCCCAGAGAAACAGGCGGCGCGCGGTCTCGAAGAGCGCCAGACGTTCCTGCGGTGTGGGCAGGGCATCCGAGGGGATCATCTGTTGCCGCTTGGCCATCCACGGCACATGCGCATAGCCATAGAGCGCCACGCGGTCGGGGTTGAGCGAGAGGAGTTTCTGCACGCTCTCGGTGATGCGCGCACGGTTCTGATGCGGCAGGCCATAGAGGATATCGGCATTGAGGCTCTTGACCCCGCGGGCACGGATTTCATCGACCGCCTGACGGGTGATGTCATAACTCTGCATCCGGCCGATGCTCTTTTGGATTTGCTCGTCGAAATCCTGCACCCCGATCGAGGCGCGGTTCATGCCGGCCGCTGCCAGCGCATCCAGACGCGCGGCGTCGATCTCATTGGGGTCGATCTCGACCGAAAACTCGGTGGCGTCGGTAAAGGGGGCAATGTCGCGGATGGCACCCGCCAATTCGCTCATCATGCCGGGCGACAGGAGCGTGGGCGTGCCGCCCCCCCAATGCAGGCGCGACAGGCGCACACCGCGCGGCAGGTGTTGGCCCAGCATCGCGATCTCGGTCTTGAGCGTCTCGAGATAGGCGATGACAGGCGCATCGGTCTGGGTGCCTTGGGTGCGGCAGGCGCAGAACCAGCAGAGGCGCCGACAGAACGGCACATGCACATAGAGAGAAATCTCTGCGCCCTCTGGTATCGCGCCGATCCAACCGATAAACTGTTCCTGCCCGACATCACGGTTGAAGTGGGGCGCGGTCGGATAGCTGGTATAGCGCGGCACTTTAGCGTCGAAGAGACCCAGTTTGCCTAGTTGAGTTTTTGTGTCCATACGCATACGATCAGGAAAGTCAGATGATCGTGCATTGATTTAAATCAACCGGCCCCGGGTGCACCGCAAAAAGTGAAGGCACAATGCTCAAAGAGAAAGCCTCGATCATACCCCACGAGTGTGGGGATTGTCCGATCCGGCACCGGGCCGTCTGCGCGCGCTGCGAGTCGGATGAGTTGGAGTTGCTTGATCAGATCAAATACTACCGCAGCTATGAATCGGGCCAGACTCTGATATGGTCCGGCGATCCGATGGATTTCGTGGGCTCGGTCGTATCGGGGATCGCCACGCTGACCCAGACCATGGAGGACGGGCGCACGCAGATGGTGGGGCTGCTCTTGCCCAGCGATTTCGTGGGCCGTCCGGGGCGTGACAGCGCCGCCTATAACGTGGTGGCGGTGACGGATATCGTGATGTGTTGTTTCCGCAAGAAACCGTTCGAAGATATGATGGTGCGCACGCCGCATATCGCACAGCGCCTGCTGGAAATGACGCTGGACGAGTTGGATGCCGCACGCGAATGGATGCTGGTTCTGGGCCGCAAGACGGCACGCGAGAAAATCGCATCGCTGATGGCGATCATTGCGCGGCGCGATGCCACGCTGAACATGAACGGCACGCGCGGGCCGCTGGTGTTTGATCTGCCACTGACGCGCGAGGCGATGGCGGATTATCTCGGCCTGACGCTGGAAACGGTAAGCCGTCAGGTGTCGGCGCTGAAAAAGGACGGTGTGATCGAGCTTGAGGGCAAGCGCCGCGTCACCGTGCCGGATTTCAATCGCCTGCTGGAGGAGGCGGGCGATGACAGCGACGGCGGGATGCTGATCTGAGATCCGCCTGCTTTTCCGCGCTTTCATCTGGCCGAAAATACCTCGGGGGTTCGGGGGCTGGCCCCCAAACCGCCTGATTTCTTTACGCCTTCAATGCGCCATGAAGACCGGCACGCTGGACTGTTCCAGCATATAGCGGGTGGCGCCGCCGAAGATGGCTTCGCGAAAGCGCGAGTGGCCATAGGCACCCATCACCACCATATCGGCATCCATGTCGCGCACATGGCGCAAGAGCACGTCCGAGACGCGCGGCAGGGTTTTGGCAAGCACGTCGATCTCGACCTTGACCCCGTGCCGCGAGAGATACTGTGACAAGAGCCCGCCGGGATCGGAGCGGTTGGGCCCATGGGTGGGCGGGTCGATCACCACCACATGCACCACCTCTGCGGTCTTGAGCAGGGGGAGTGCTGCGCGCACCGCGCCCAAGGCCTCGCTGCTTTCGTTCCAGCCGACCATGATTCGGCCCGGATTGGGCACGGGGTCGCCACCGGAGGGGGCGATGAGCACCGGGGTGCAGCCCTCGAACAGGGCCGATTCGGTCACGGGTTCCAGTTCGGCACCGCGTCCCTTGCCATAGGGCTGCGGCAGAATCACCAGATCCGAGAAACGCGCCCGGGCCGCGACATGCCGTCCCAGATCGGCCAGTTGGCAGACGCCCGACTCGATCCCCCACCGCAGCGCTGAATTCTTGAGCAACGCTTGGGCCTTGGCCTTGATGGCGGCGGCCTCCTCCTGAGCGCGGGCAATGGTTTCCTGAAGCACGATGGCACTGGCGCCTGCATAGTAATAGCCCGACTGGCTACGATCCACGCCCAGACACAGCACATCGAGATGCGCGTCATGCCGGGCGGCCATGCTGGTGGCGTGGGCCAGTGTTTCCTCAACAAGGGATTCATCGGTCAAAACGGAAAACAGGCTGTTGTATGTCATGTCGCATTCCTTTGACTGTATCGCATGTTATGTCACCCTAGGGGTGTATTGCCGGGGCTGCCTTGACGCGGATCAATTGATCACATTCAGTGTTTTGACACAGATCAAGGATAGTTGAGACCGACCCAAGCATTACGGTCGCAGTCTAACGCGCCTGCGCGGGTCACGTCGACTCGGGCAGATAAAGACAAAGGGACGCAACATGACGAATTATATCAAGCTGATCGTGCTTGGTCTGATCACGCTTCTGGCATTGATCGCGGCCAATTATGCGCGCGATCTGGCCTATCTGGTCAATGCGCTGACAGTGGCGCTGGTGGCCGGTGGGCTTTTCCTGTGGACCTTGCGCCACACGGATGAACCGAGATCCCGCCTGGATCTGTCGGGTGAGTATATGGATGGCGTCATCCGTGCCGGGGTCGTTGCCACGGCGCTCTGGGGCGTTGTCGGCTTCCTCGCGGGGACGTTCATTGCCTTTCAACTGGCCTTTCCGGCGCTCAATTTTGACTGGGCGCAGGGCTATGCGAATTTTGGCCGCTTGCGTCCGCTGCACACCTCGGCGGTGATCTTTGCCTTTGGCGGCAACGCGCT
>JBLRXE010000216.1:0-4903 GCA_047920895.1 Roseovarius sp. | reverse complement strand
ACAATAAAGATCATCGCCCACAACCCCGTCTTGTGCGCCCGCGCGGTAAAGAAAATCCCCGACGGGCTTTCCGCCTCGATCTCGCCCAGCTTCTCGAATGTCTCGGTGTCATAGACCATAACCCGACCCGCATCGCGCACCGACAGCCACACCTCATGACCGCGCGGCGTGAACTCCATATGCAGCACGCCGGGACCGGGCTTGAATTCATGGATCACCTGCTTGGTCAGCGTGTCGATCACCTGAATGGTGTCATTGAGCGGATGCGCGAAATTCACCCAGACCTGCCGCCCATCGGGCCGCGCCATGGCAAAAACCGGCTGGCCATGGACCGCCGTGCGCCCGCTTTCCTCCAGACTGCGCGCATCGACCCAGAGCACCTCATGCTGCCCCATGGCAGGCAGGGCGAAATCCGTCCCCGCCAGCGCCCAGCCCTCCAGATGCGGCATCTTGTAGACCGGCAACCCCTCGCGCCCGGCGGCATAGCCGGGCAGGATGGCGCGCGGCTGCGGATCATCCTGCCACAGATCCAGCGCGCTCAGATGATCCGCGCCAAACAGCCCGGCAATATACGTCCGCCCATCGCCCGTCACGAGCGCGTCATAGGGGTTTTCCCCCATGCCCGTGATCTTGGTGATCTGCGGTGCCTTGCCCGACAGGTCGGCAATCCATGTCTCGCCCTGATCCCACAGCGAAAAGACAAAGCGCGTGCCGGGAATGTCCACCAACCCGATGGTCTTGCCGCCGGTGGGAATATCCGCGACCGATGCCAGCGTTTCGGCATCGAACACCCGCACGCCGCCCGGCTCATAATTCGACACCGCCACATAGCGCCCGTCGTCCGAAATCGCCCCGCCAATCGAATTGCCCGCCTGCATGACGCGCGCCACGATGCGCCGCTCCAGAATATCGACCTTGGTCAACCCGCCATCGCGGCCAAACACATAGGCAAAGCGCTGATCGGGCGAATAGACCAGGCTCGCATGGCTCAGATCGCCCAGGCCCTCGATCCGGCCCAGCGCCGCGCGCTCGGACTGATCCACCACCAAAAGCGCCCCGGTGGCGCGCTCCACCACCAACCCCAGATCGCCCGTGGCCTGCGCATGGGCGCCGCTGGCCATGGCGAGGCTCGCCAGAAATGTCATCGCCCGCAGCAAACGTGGGATTTGAGTATTTTTTCCAAGAAGAAGCCCAGACCCTGCTTCTTCTTGGACGCAATACTCCGGGGGGGTCGCCCGCAGGGCGACGGGGGCAGCGCCCCCGAAAAAACGCGCAATCCGGCTCATTCGCCCTCTCCTTTCAACAGGTAATCGGCAATCCACGCCGCCTCCGCCGCGCTCAGCAGCGGCCGCCAGGGTGGCATCGGCGTGCCGGGAATCCCGTCCAGAATGACGGCTTGCAGGCTCTCAGCATCGTGATGGCCCAGCGATGCGGCGCGAATATCCGGCCCCAACCCGCCTTTCAGGCTCAGCCCATGGCAAGAGCCACAATCCTGCTGCACCAGCCGCGCCAAGGCCTGCGCGTCAGGCTCCGCCAGTGCCGGTGCGCCCAGCAGCGCAAGGATCAGCGCAACCCTATTCACCGGCCATCACTTCCGGCAATGCCAGCGGCAGATCCATCGGCAAGGCCGCCCTGTGATAGAGCGAGACCACATGCCCGATCACGAAAAGCACCGGCGCGGGCAGCGGGCTCTCGGCCATTTCCAGCCCGATCCGGTCCAGCCGCGACAGATGCCGCACCTCACGCGGCGTGGTGACATGCGCCACCGCCAGCACCGGCAGCGATCCGGGCAGGCCCGCACGCATCAGGTTGAGCGCGATTTCCGCGATATTGAACGCCCCCATATAGACCACCAGCGTGGTCTCTTCATCGGCAAGGCTCGCCCAGTCGAGATCGAGCTTGGCCCCCTGTGCCCTGTGGCCGGTGACATAGCGCACGCCGGTGGCAAGGCCGCGATGCGTGAGCGGCACGCCGGTGGCGGCCGCCATGCCTTGAGCGGCGGTGATGCCGGGGGCATAACCCACCGCGATGCCGCGCGCGCCCAGATACGCCGCCTCTTCCGAGCCACGGCCAAAAATCAGCGGGTCGCCCCCCTTGAGCCGCGCCACGATCCGCCCCTCAAGGGCCAGTTCGGCGAGAATTTCGTTGATGCGCCCCTGTGGCACCGTATGGCACCCCGGCTCCTTGCCCACCGGCACAAGCCGTGCCGACGCAGGCGCCAATGCGAGGATTTCAGGGCTGACCAGCCGGTCATAAACCACCGCTTGCGCCTCTTGCAGCATCTGCACCGCACGCAGCGTCATCAGGTCCACCGCCCCCGGCCCTGCGCCGATCAGATAGACTTTGCCTGTGGGTGTCATGGGATGGCTCCTTGGCTGGACAATTGAGGTATCCGGGGGCCCGGTCAGAGGCCCCCGGCACGCCCTACCGCGTCAGTAGACGTCGGCGCGGGTGTTATAGACGTTGAACTTGCCCGTCGGCGTGATCAGGCGCTCGTCCTTGATCACATGCTTGAGCGCCAGCGTCTTGTCATCGACCACCACGATGGCCGATTGCAGGTCCTTGGCATTCCAGACCGAGAACCAGATTTCATCGCCGGCCTTGTTGTATTCGCCCTGCACGACGCGGGGCTGGCCTTCGGTGATGCCGGCCCATTCGACCAGCGGCAGCACGGTGAATTGCGGCTCTTCCTGCCCCAGTTCATCGACCTTGAACACCGCCACCGCCCCCGAGATTTCCGCATCAGGATTGAGCGGCGCATCGACATAGAGGTGATTGGATTCAGGGTGCGTTTTGACAAAGAGCGACCCGCCCCCCATCGCATAAAGCTGCTGCACCATCTTCCAGGCCTGATCGGGATGGCCCTCGGGATCGGTGCCAATCAGCGCGACCGTATCATCGCCCAGATGTGAGGTGGCCCAGACCGGCCCAAAGACGGGGTGATTGATATTGGCCCCGCGCCCCGGATGCGGCGTCAGACCCTCGGTCTCGATGATCGCCTCCAGATCGCCTTCTTTGGTGTCGATCACCGCGACCTTGTTGCGCGCATTGGCAGCGGTCAGGAAATACCGCTTGCTGCTGTTAAGCCCGCCATCATGCAGGAACCGCTCGGCCTCGATTTCCGTCACCTTGAGGTTCTTGATGTCCGAATAATCGACCATCAGGATCATCCCGGTTTCCTTGACGTTGACGATGAACTCGGGCCGGTAATGCGAACTCAGGATCGCGGCCACGCGCGGCTCGGGGTGAAATGTCTGCTCGTCATAGATCATGCCACGGGTCGAGCGGATCTTGAGCGGCTCCAGCGTATCGCCATCCATGATCACGAATTGCGGCGGCCAATAGGCCCCGGCGATGGCGTATTTGTCCTCGTAACCTTCCATTTTCGAGGTCTCGACCGACCGCGCCTCGGCGCCGACCTTGATCTCGGCCACGGTGGCGGGGTTCTCCATCCACAAATCAATCATGTTGATCTTGGCATCGCGCCCGATCACAAAGAGATACCGGCCCGAGGCCGAAATCCGGCTGATATGCACCGCATATCCGGTTTCGATGATGGACCTGATCTCATAGCTTGCGCCGTCGATCAGGGCGATTTGCCCGGCATCGCGCAACGTCACCGAAAAGAGGTTGTCGATGTCGATATCGTTCATCTTCTCGGTCGGCCGGTCCTCGGGCGCGATATGCACCACCCAGCTTGCCTTCATCTCGGGCATGCCAAACTCTGGCGGCACGGCCGGATCGAGCAGGATGTAGCGCGCCATCATATCGACCTCTTCCTCCGAGAAATCGCCCGAGGTGCCCCAGTTGGGCATCCCCGCAGGCGAGCCATAGGTGATGAAGTCGCGCAGATATTCGAACCCGTTCTCGCGGGTGACGTCCGGCGTCAGCGCCTTGCCGGTCGCGCCCTTGCGCAACACGCCGTGACAGCCGGCACAACGCTCGAAATAGATCGTGTTGGCCTTCTGATATTCTTCCTGGGTCATCACCGGATCGCCCGGCTTGCGCCCCGGTATCTCGACCTTGAGCTGGCCGAGCGTGGTCATCGACGGCTCGTAGGCGGCGGACGGTCCCTCAGTATGAGAGGCGTCTTGCGCCATGACGCCGGTGCTTGCGAGCGCCATGGCAATCGCCGCCCCTGAAATCAGGGTCGCGCGCCAACTGGCTTGTCTGGGTTTCATGTGATTCACTCCATTCCGCTGGTGAGGCTCTTTGAGAGTGCGTCCGCGCCGGGGCGAATCCCTTGACCAAAGTCAACATGCTGGCGCGAAATCTGACCGCCGGTCCGGGGGCGCTGCCCCCGACGCCGCTGCGCGGCTCCCCCCGAGGTATTTACGGCCAGATGAAAGCCCGCGCGCCGTTGACAATAGTCAAGGAGTGCCCCGCCCGACGCGCGCATGGTTCCCCCAGTCGCATTCACGCGCAAAGGAGAATCGCATGCGCGAAGTCATGACCAAGAGCATGGCCAGAAATATTTTCTACGGGGGATCGCTGTTCTTTATCCTCGTCTTTCTGGGCCTGTCGGTGCATTCGCACTATTACATCGTCAATACCTCGACCAATGCCGAGACGCTCACCGAAAGCGTTGTGCTGGGCAAGAAGGTCTGGGAAGACAAGACCTGCATCAACTGTCACTCGATCATGGGCGAGGGTGCCTATTTCGCCCCCGAACTGGCCAATGTCACGACCCGCTGGGGCGTGGCCGATGATCCAGAGGCGGCCTATGAGATGCTTGATGGCTGGATCAAGGCCCAGCCCTCAGGCGTCGAGGGGCGCCGCCAGATGCCCTATTTCGACCTGACCGAAGAAGAGACACGCGCCCTTTCGGAGTTCCTCCGCTGGGCAGATCACACAGACCGTCTGGGCTGGCCGCCCAATGATGCCGGTTAAGGAGGCCTGAAAT
>JBLRXE010000215.1:0-4947 GCA_047920895.1 Roseovarius sp. | reverse complement strand
ATTGGCCGAGGTGATGCCCATTTCCTCTGCCGCGACCAGCGCGTAGAACGTCCAGCGCACGATATCACCCCAGTCGTTGTCGCCATGGCGCACCAGCGGGCCAAGCGGCTCTTTCGAGATGATTTCCGGCAGAATCACATGATCACCGGGATTCTCGAAGGCAGCACGGGTCGAGGCAAGGCCCGACGCGTCGGTGGTGTAAGCGTCACACGCACCGGCCAGATACTGCTGCTGACCTTCGGCGTTGGTCTCGATCGGCACCGGCTCATAGCTGATGTTGTTGGCGCGGAAGAAGTCCGCGAGGTTCAACTCGGTTGTGGTGCCGGTCTGGATGCAGACCGTCGCGCCGTCCAGCTCCTTGGCAGAGCTGACACCCAGCGACTTGGGCGCAAGGAAACCCTGACCGTCATAGTAGTTCACGCCGACGAAATCGAACTTGAGATCGGTATCGCGCGAGAAGGTCCAGGTGGTGTTGCGCGCCAGCACATCAATCTCGCCCGAGGCCAGCGCGGTAAAGCGCGTCTTGCCGGTGGTCGGCACGAATTCGACGGCATTGGCATCGCCCAGAACGGCGGCTGCGATAGAGCGGCAGAGCGCCACGTCAAAGCCTTCCCAGACACCGTTCGCATCGGGGGCGGCAAAGCCCACGAGGCCGGTGGTCACACCACAGTTCAGCTTGCCGCGGGCCTTCACGTCATCCAACGTGGCAGCCGCAGAAGCGCCAGCCGCAAGGCCGGCCACTGTCAGTGCGCCCAAAAATACGGTTTTTTTCATGTTTACCTCTTCCTGATTATCCGCCCTTCAAGAGCGGTTTGTCGGGCCAATTGACCCATCGTGACACTGTTGGCAGGGTTTTCACCCCCCGCAGTGACGGCAAGTCTGTGTGGATTCATCACAAAACGTCAAGTGTTTGTTCACGAAACCCGATGGCCAAACCCGGTCAAACCGGCAATTGACCTCACGTCAGCCACTTGGTGATCAAAGCGCCCGCTGACTGCGCGAAAGATCATAAAACCTTTTGGCGTGAATAAAGTCGGATTGTTTCCGCGCCGCCATCTCTTCGGCCTCATCATCGCGACCCCATTGCTCTGCCTGCCAGATTTCATCGACCCGCGACAGGGTCCAGAGCGTTTCAACGGGGTAAAACCCGTCCAAGGCCGCAAATCCGATCACGAGCGACCCACTCAGGCTCACAAGATCGTGAAAAGCCGTCAAAGCCCATATATCCAAGGCCTCGACATGCGCCTTCAGCCGCGCCAACGCCTGTGCGTCCTGCGGCACATGCACGACGCTTTCAACCGGAAGTAGCTTTGCAGACAGGACCGATTCGGTCCAATCCAAGAGCGGATTCCACGCCGCAGCCTGTTTTTCGACCAGTTCGACGGGGCCGGATGCCCTATAACAGATCAAATCACTGTCGCCATAGGCGGCCAGCATCTCGGCCACCTCCGGTTTCTGCCGCGCCACCTTGTCGATCGCGGCATTGGCGGAGCGGGTATAGGGCATCGTGCCGGGGTCGACCCTGCCCTCCTGCGCGTCCCATTCGGCAGCAATCGCCGCGGCCAGCGCCCGTGTCGGCACGATCAGCGGGGCCTTGGCCGGAGAGCGCACCACGCGCCCATCCAGCCGCACGCCAAACCCGTCCGCCTCCTCGACAACGCCCGCCTCTTTCCAGAACCGCTTGGCCTTCCATTCGCTCATCGCTTACCCCCAGACCCGCGCAATCGCCTCGGGCAGCGCCCGGAAATCCTGTACGATCTCGCGCGCAGCGCCCAGCGCCTCGGGCCGGTGATAGCCCCAGGCCACCCCGATGCCCGCGATCCCCGCCGCCTGCGCCATCTCCATGTCGAAACTCGTGTCGCCCACCATCACCGCATGTTCCGGCAATACCCCGGTTTCCGCCAGTGCGGCGCGCAGCATCGAGGGATGCGGCTTTGACGGATGATGATCCGCCACCTGCCGCGTCACGAAATAGGACCGCAGGTCATGCCCCTCGAGGAGCTTGTCCAATCCCCGCGCCGATTTTCCCGTGGCCACGCCCAGCAATGTCTCGGGCACCGCATGCAGCGCCTTCAGCGTATCGAGCGCATGCGGATAGAGCGGCGAGGACGCTTTCACGCCCGTCTCGGCCCGCAACCCCATATAGGCCTCTTTATACCACGCCACGATGCGCGCCTGCACATCGCCGGGCAGATGCGGTGCCAGACGCGGGATCGCCACATCGAGCGACAAACCGACAATGCTCAGGATCACGTCGCGCACAGGTGCCGGCTCTCCCGCGCGATCAAACGCAGCCCGCATCGCCGCCAGAATATCGCCTTGGCTGTCCACCAGCGTGCCATCGACGTCAAAGATCACCAGACGCAAGGGGCGGCTCATGCCATATCCTCTAGCGGGTCCTCCGGCGCCTCGGACGGCACCCATTGAAACAAATCCCATGTCCGCGCCATATGCTCCGGCAGAGGGGCTGTTATATGCAGAATGGCCTTGGACACCGGATGCTCGATCCTGAGCGAGCGGGCATGCAGATGCAGCTTGCGGCTCACATCGCCGCCCAGTTGCGCGCCCCAGCCATCGCCAAGGTTCTCTTGCCCCGACCCGCCATATTTGCCATCGCCGACGATAGGATGCCCGATCTCGGCCATATGCGCGCGCAATTGATGCGTCCGCCCCGTCACCGGGATCAGCGCCATCCACGCCGTGCGCGCCCCCGCCGCCTCGATCACCGCGTAATCGGTGGTCGCGGGCTTGGCCCCCGGCGTGGCGTCAATCTCGCGCGGGTGCAGGCAAAGCATCTTTTCGCCCTCGCCCTTGGCCCCATGCCCCGGCGCCTTGACCAGACCAAAGCGGATCGTGCCCATGCGCGGCGTGGGCACGCCCGCAACGGCGGCCCAGTAAATCTTGCGGGTATTGCGATGCCGGAACGCCGCCGTCAGCCCCTTGGCCGCCTCACGGGTGCGCGCCAGCAACAACACGCCCGACGTATCCTTGTCCAAGCGATGCACCAGACGCGGCTTGTCCTCGGCGCCAAAGCGCAACGCCTCCGCCAACCCGTCCACATGCCGCAACTGCTTGCTGCCGCCCTGCACCGGCAGGCCCGGCGGCTTGTTCAGCGCAATGATGTGATCGTCGCGGTAGATCACGCAGGACTGGATCATCTTGGCATCCGCCGGGCTGATCCGCGCAAGCGCCCCGGTCGGACGCTCGTCGGTATCGGGCAACGGCGGGATGCGCACGCTCTGCCCCACCTCAAGCCGCGTCGCCGGTTTCACCCGCCCGCCATCGACCCGCAATTCGCCCTTGCGGCACATCTTCTCGATCTGCACTTGGCCGACATGCGGGAAAATCCGCCGGACCCACCGATCCAACCGCTGATCGCCCTCATCCGGTCCAACAACCCGCGTCTGTACACCGCTCATGCGAAAAACCCCCGCGCCAGCCAGACGCCCAAAATCAAGGCCCCGATGGACAATCCCACCGATAGGCCGACATATCCCAAAGCCGCCAACGCCTGCCCCCGCTCCCAGAGCGCAAAGGCCTCGAGCGAGAACGCCGAAAACGTGGTGAACCCGCCCAAGAGGCCCGTCATCACAAGAGGGCTCATTTGCCCAAGGCCCCGCTGTGCCAGCATCACCACCGCCAGCCCCATCAGGAACGAACCGAGGATGTTGACCCCAAGCACACTCACCGGGAACCCCGATCCGCCCCAACGCTGCGCCAAGAGCACCACGCCATAGCGCAGGCAAGACCCGATCGCGCCCCCCAAGGCCACCTGAAGGAATGCTGTCATCATGCCCGCGTCTGTCGCGCGCGCCCAGTGGATTGTCAAGCGCGGCGCCCGATCCAGCGGCTCAGCGCGTCAGACCTGCACAAATCCGGACATTTTTGTAAGGTTCTTACAACGCCCCCTCAGCCCGCCCCGCGCCGCGCCCAGCGCAATTGCGCCTCCGTTTCCACCGCGCAGGGCCGGATGTGGCGCAATCTCTCCAGCGCCGCGTCAGGCTTCTCGCCCTGCGCGATCATCAACCGCAGCGCCACCATCCCCGACCGCCCACAGCCACCCCGGCAATGCACCAGAACCCGCCCGCCACCAGCCAAGGCCCGGGATATGTCGTGACTGGTCTTACTCCAGACGTCGATCTGGCTTGCATCCGGGACGCCGAAATCCGGGATCGGAAACGCCACCCAGCGGGTGCCCGCCTCTTGCATATCATTGCCCAGGCTCTCTGCCCCCGCACGCAACATTTCGGCGTGCGTGGTCAGGGATACCACAATCGCTGGTTTCCAGTCTCGGATATGCGCGAGGTCGGCGGCATAGTCACCCCCCGCCCCCGGCAAGGGTGCCAGCGCCAGAGTGCCCCCGCCAACCCGCAGGGCGTAGATAATGAAATCACTCACTCAGCCAACACCATGATCGTAATTCTTCCTCTGTCTGCCTTCAGCTTTGCCAGATCGCCCGCAAAAAGCAAGGTGGACGCCTCCGCCCCCCCGCCTTACGTTACGAGGACATTCGAATCCCGCAAAGGCGCCCCATGTCCGACACCCCGGCCCCCGTCTATCAGGTTCTCGCCCGCAAATACCGACCCGAAACCTTTGCCGATCTGGTCGGTCAAGATGCGATGGTGCGCACCCTCAAGAACGCCTTTCAGGCCGACCGAATCGCGCAAGCCTTTATAATGACAGGGATTCGTGGCACCGGCAAAACCACGACCGCGCGCATCATCGCCAAGGGCATGAACTGCATCGGCCCCGACGGGCAGAGCGGTCCCACCACTGAGCCTTGCGGCCAATGCGAACATTGCCGCGCCATCATGGAGGGACGCCATGTCGATGTGATGGAGATGGACGCGGCCTCCCGGACCGGCGTGGGTGACATCCGCGAGATCATCGAGAGCGTGAATTATCGCGCTGCATCAGCACGTTACAAGATCTACATCATCGACGAAG
>JBLRXE010000214.1:0-4951 GCA_047920895.1 Roseovarius sp. | reverse complement strand
CAGGAACACTTTCCAGCCGATCCGCATGAGTTGATCGTAGCGGTAGCGCGGGGTGATCGCCTTGACCATGGCGAAGAGGAAGAAGAAGAACGCCATCTTGCCGACCATCCACAACACCCCATCCGGCAGCCCCGGAATGGGCGAGAGCCAGCCGCCAAAGAACAGGAGGCTCAGCAGCGCACACATCAGGAAAATCGCGATATATTCCCCGGCCATGAACAAGAGGAACGGCGTCGAGGAATATTCCACCTGATAGCCCGCCACCAGTTCGGATTCCGCCTCGGGCAGGTCAAAGGGCGGGCGGTTGGTCTCGGCCAAGGCGCTGATGAAGAACAGGAACACCATCGGCAGATGCGGCAGCCAATACCAGCCAAAGAAACCGTAAGCCGTGTCCTGCGCCGCCACGATGGCGCTGAAATTGAGCGACCCGGTCGAAATGATCACGCCGATGATGATCAGCCCCAGCGATACCTCATAGGAAATCATCTGCGCGGCAGAGCGCAGCGAGCCGAGGAACGGGTATTTCGAGTTTGACGCCCAGCCCCCCATGATCACGCCATAAACCTCGAGCGAAGAGACGGCAAAGACAAAGAGAACGGCCACGTTGATATCCGACAGAACCCAGCCTTCGTTCATCGGAATGACCGCCCAGGCCAGAATTGCCAGGACGAAACTGGTCATGGGTGCCAGCATGAACACCGCCTTGTCGGACCCCGCCGGCACGACGATTTCCTTGACCACATATTTCAGCGCATCGGCCACACTCTGCAACACGCCCCAGGTGCCCACAACGTTCGGACCCCGGCGCATCTGCACGGCGGCCCAGATCTTGCGGTCGCCGTAGACCAGAAACAAGAGCGAGACCATGACAAAGGCCACCACCGCAAGGCATTGTGCCAGGATGATCACGAAGGTTCCCAGCGGGGTTGTAAAGAATTCAGCCATCAGGTCCTCACACCATCGGTATTCCGTTTTCCGCACAATTGGCGGCGACGACTTCGGCGTCGATTGTCATTAACCCTCGGGGCAACGCCGCCGAGATCGTATAAACCGCATCGCCCTGCCAGATGCCAGCCTGTTCCGACACACTGGTGCGCAGATGACGGGCAAAGCCATAGCCGCGGATCAACGCATATTGCGCCGCGGCACATTCGGCATAGCGCTCTACATCGCCAGCATCGCGCGCGCCACCCATTCTGACATGGAAATTCACCAGATCCCCATCCAGAAGCCGCGTTTCGATCCCCCGATACTCGGGTGCAAAGGGTGCGGAGGCCGTGCTGTCCGCACAACCCGCCAGCCCAAGCACCAGAGGCGATATGACGGCCATGACCATCCTCACTCTGCCGCCATCGGCTGTGTGCCGCGCGCCTTGGCATTGGCGCTCAGTTCCGCCATCAATGCGCTCGCGCGTGCAATCGGGTTGGTCAGGTAGAAATCCGCAATCGCAAGCCGGAAATCGGCCTGGCCAAGCGCGTCCTGCCCCAGCGGCTGCCAGTCATTCGTCGGCACCTGATCCACCTTTTTCAAATGCGGCACCGCCTTGACCAGCGCCTGACGCAATTGGGCAATGCTGTCATAAGGCAGCACCGCACCCAATTCCCCCGAGAGCGCGCGCAGGATCGCCCAGTTTTCCTTGGCCTCGCCCGGCGCAAAACCCGCGCGCAGGGCCAGTTGCGGGCGGCCTTCGGTATTGACGAACAGGCCTTGTTCCTCGGTATAGGCCGCACTTGGCAGGATCACATCGGCGCGATGCGCCCCGCGATCTCCATGGCTGCCCTGATAGATCACGAAGGGCCCGGCCGCGATATCAACCTCGTCGGCGCCAAGGTTGTAAATCACATCGGCGCCCTCGATGGCGGCCTCAAGCCCGCCTTCGGTCACGGCCCCCACATCCATCGCGCCCACACGCCCCGCCGCGGTGTGCAGCACCAGCATCCGCCCAGAGAGCGCCATCGCGGCCGCCAGCACCGCCGCGCCATCGGCCTCGCGCAGCGCACCCATGCCAACGATGACAATCGTATCCTCAGGCACACTCAGCCCCGCAAGCGCGGCACGGTCCATGCCCGCGTGAGTATAATCATAGGTCAGATCGACCCGTGGACCGACCAGCGTGATGTTGGCCCCCTTGATCCACGCCTTGCGCAGACGCGCATTGAGCACCGGCGCTTCGACCCGTGGATCGGTGCCGATCAGCACTATATTCTTGGCTGTGTCCAGATCCTCGACCCGGACATTGCCGACATAGCCGCTACGATTGCCTGCAGGCAGGCGCGCCTTGTCGGTGCGGCACTCCACATGCCCGCCCTGCCCCTCGATCAAGCCCTTGAGGGCAAAGGCCGCCTCAACGGGGGCCAGATCACCGACCAGACCGGCCAGCTTCTTGGCCCCCTTGATGGCCCCAGCCACCTTGGCCAAGGCCTCGGGCCAAGAGGCCACGCGCAGCTTGCCATTCTCGCGGACATAGGGGCGGTCCAGACGCTGACGCCGCAACCCGTCCCAGACAAAGCGCGTCTTGTCGGAAATCCACTCTTCGTTCACGCCATCATGATTGCGCGGCAGGATGCGCATCACCTCGCGCCCCTTGCAATCCACGCGAATGGACGACCCGAGCGCATCCATCACGTCGATGGTCTCGGTCTTGGTCAATTCCCACGGGCGTGCGGTAAAGGCATAGGGCTTGTTCACAAGCGCGCCCACTGGGCAGAGGTCAATGATATTGCCCTGCAAATTGCTGTCGAGCGTTTGCCCCAGATAGCTCGTGATCTCGGCATCCTCGCCGCGCCCGGTCTGGCCCATCTGCATGATGCCGGCCACCTCCGAGGTGAACCGCACACAGCGCGTGCAAGAGATGCAGCGTGTCATATGGGTTTCGACCAGCGGGCCAAGATCAAGGTCTTCGCTGGCGCGCTTGGGTTCGCGGTAGCGGCTGAAATCCACGCCATAGGCCATAGCCTGATCCTGCAAGTCACACTCACCGCCCTGATCGCAGATCGGGCAATCGAGAGGATGGTTGATCAGCAGAAACTCCATCACCCCCTCGCGGGCCTTCTTGACCATGGGGCTGTTGGTCTTGACCACCGGCGGCGTGCCGTCCGGACCGGGCCGCAGATCCTTGACCTGCATCGCACAGCTTGCGGCCGGTTTGGGCGGTCCGCCCACGACCTCCACCAGACACATCCGGCAATTCCCGGCAATCGACAGACGCTCGTGATAGCAGAAACGCGGCACTTCGACCCCGGCCTGCTCGCAGGCCTGAATGAGGGTCATTGCGCCCTCGACCTCGATCTCTTGATCGTCGATGATGATCTTGCGTAGGTCAGACATCTCTACTCACTTTGCTCTCAGAAGTTTGCCAATCGGGCTCTGACTGGCGATTTCGCGTTGTCCCAGCACGCACATGCTGGGGCCGTTGTCTGGATCGGCGCCTTGAGCGCGGATATAGGTATCGCGGCGGGCGTCCATCTTGTCTTTCTCAACCGGGTCGCTGACATAGGCGTCGATCTCGGCATTGCTGTAGCCCAGCCGCCGCGCTTCGGCCTTGAGGCCTTCGAGATAGTTCATCGCCTGAAACATCCGCGGTGCAATCGCATCACAGCGTTTGCGGATCTTGTTGGCGACCGCCACCGTAAAGAGACCTGCGTTGATCGCCTCTTCCTTGGCCAGCGTTTGCGCGCTGGCAACAAGAGGTCCGGCACTCAGGCCAAGGATAAGGGTGGCTATCAGGGTCATGCGCATCGGTTGCGTCCTTTCATATCGTGACAGGGCGCGGCCACAGGCGCCGCGCCATCTGCCAAGCAGATGGGGCGCACGCCGCATGCTATGCAATAGCACGCCCGCCAAGCCCTTGATATGAAAATGTTTACGACCATATCACGCAACGCCCCGTCACCGATACCGTATCCCCGGACCGAGCATAGACCGGGCCCTGCCCCCCCTCAGGCACGCCAACCCAAGCAATCTCGGAGGTGCCGAAATTGGTCAGGCAATAGCGCGTCGCCTCATGGACAACCGCCGACTGCGCGCCCTCGATGCCGCGCCCGGCCCGCCGCACGGAGGCCGTGAAATTGCGCCGGTCCTGCTTTTCGGCCCGCGCCTTGCCGGGGTAGTAATTGCCGTTGAACAGCACCCGCTCCTCGCGCTCGGTGCAGCCTGCCAAAACGGCCAGAGCAATCACAACCAGCCCGGCGCGGCGATATGATGCAAACGCCCTCATTCCGCCGCCACGGCGCTCACGCGCCCGCTACGCTTGGCCTTGATCCGATCCTCGATCTCGTCGCGGAAATTGCGGATGAGGCCCTGAATGGGCCAGGCCGCCGCATCGCCAAGCGCACAGATCGTGTGGCCCTCGACCTGCTTGGTCACATCAAGCAGCATGTCGATTTCCTCGACCTCGGCCTCGCCGCGCACCAGACGCTCCATCACCCGCATCATCCAGCCGGTGCCCTCGCGGCAGGGCGTGCACTGACCACACGACTCATGCTTGTAGAATTTCGACAGCCGCCAGATCGCCTTGATGATATCGGTCGATTGATCCATCACGATCACCGCCGCCGTTCCAAGGCCCGAACGCTGTTCGCGCAGGTAATCGAAATCCATGATCGCCTCACGCATGAATTCGCCGCGGATGCACGGCACCGAAGAACCGCCGGGAATGACCGCCTTGAGGTTGTCCCAACCACCGCGAATACCGCCGCAATGCTTTTCGATCAGCTCTTCAAACGTGATCGACATCGCCTCTTCGACAACGCAGGGATTGTTCACATGGCCCGAAATCGCAAAAAGCTTGGTGCCCGAATTGTTGGGGCGGCCAAAGCTTGAAAACCATTCGGGGCCGCGCCGCAGGATGGTGGGCACCACGGCAATCGATTCCACGTTGTTCACGGTCGTGGGGCACCCATAGAGGCCTGCGCCCGCCGGAAACGGCGGCTTCATCCGGGGTATCCCCTTC
>JBLRXE010000213.1:0-4988 GCA_047920895.1 Roseovarius sp. | reverse complement strand
CATCGGCTGCGGCTATTGCTTCTATGCGTGCCCGTTCGGTGCGCCGCAATTCCCGCAGGCGGGCAATTTCGGCAGCCGGGGCAAGATGGACAAGTGCACCTTCTGCGCCGGTGGCCCGGAAGAGAACCACTCGGATGCCGAGTTCCAGAAGTATGGGCGCAATCGGATCGCCGAGGGCAAGCTGCCCATCTGCGCCGAGATGTGTTCGACCAAGGCGCTCTTGGCGGGGGATGGTGACGTTGTGTCGGCCATCTACCGCGAGCGGGTCGTGTCGCGTGGCTTTGGCTCGGGCGCTTGGGGCTGGGGCTCTGCCTACGGCCAGCAGAGCGGCGGCTGATCGCGCTGATGCCGGTGCCGGGGGTCGTCAAGACCTTCGGCATCGGCCCGAACGCAATCGGAACCTTCAAAAGGTTCCGATCCGATTTCTTTTGAAGAAATCGGACAAATCCAGACTTAAATCGAGGACATCATGCGCGCATTTCTCAGCTTGGCCTTGTGTTTCCTGTTGGCACTTCCCGCCATGGCGCAGGACACGCCGGGGGCCTCCGGGCCGGACCGTTCCGCTACGGGCGGGGCACAGACGCTGGACGATATTCTGGCCCGGCAACGCGGCGAGAAAATCGACGACAGTTTCCGCCGCAACGCCACCGGCAATCCCGAGGATGCCGCCGGGATGGCGGGGCAGTTGGGCACGCTTGGCGGGGCGTCCGATGCCGAGGTGTGGCGTGCGCTGCGCTACGGGCTTGATGATGTGAAAGTGTCGGCAGGCGGGCCTGAGGCGCGCGTTCTCATTCAGGACGGCGGCATGAAGTGGCTCGAATTCCGCAAAGGGCCGCTTGCCACCTACGGTGCGTGGTTGTTGGGGGGGACGCTGGCGCTCTTGGCGCTGTTCTACCTGATCCGGGGCAAGATCCGGATTGACGGGGCCAAGACGGGCCGCACGGTCACACGTTTTCAGGCGATCGAGCGGTTTGGTCATTGGCTGATGGCGGGCTCTTTTGTGGTGCTGGCGATCACCGGGCTTGTGGTGCTTTTTGGCCGGATGGTGGTCATTCCGCTCTTGGGGCGCGAGGCGTTCTCGACCATCGCGGTGGGCTCGAAATGGGTGCATAACAACATCTCCTGGGCGTTCATGCTGGGCCTTGTGATGGTGTTCTTCATGTGGGTGCTGCACAATATCCCCAACCGCACGGACCTCAAGTGGCTGGCTGTGGGCGGCGGGATATTCACCAAGGGCGTGCATCCGCCGGCGAAGAAGTTCAACGCCGGTCAAAAGATGATCTTTTGGTCGGTGATCGTGTTCGGCGCGTCGATTTCGGCCACTGGCCTGTCGCTGCTGTTTCCGTTCGAGTTGCCGATGTTCGCCAAGACATTCGCCATGCTGAACCAGACCGGATTGCCGCAGGCGGTCGGGCTTGGCGAGTTGCCGGTGATGTTGGCGCCGCATGAGGAAATGCAGCTGGCGACGCTGTGGCATACGATCATGGCCTTTGTGCTGACCGCGATCATTCTGGCACATATCTACATCGGATCGGTCGGGATGGAGGGCGCCTATGACGCCATGGGCTCGGGCGAGGTGGAAGAGCAATGGGCGCGTGAGCATCACGGCTTGTGGCTCAAGGAATTGCAGGAAAAAGGCCACGCCCCCGATCATGGCGAGGCCGCGCATCCTGCGGAATGACCCATGCGTGCGTGCGTGCTTTGCCTCTGGGTCTGGACGCTGGCGGGGGCAAGCCCGCTGGCGGGTCAGGAGTTCACCACGCTCAAGGGGCATGGCGGGCCGGTCATGGGGCTGCGCGTGCTGCCGCAGAGTGGCGAGGTGGTCTCGGCCAGCTTTGACAATTCCGTGGGCCTCTGGCAGGGGCGCGTGCCGCGCTGGTTCGAGGGCCATGCGGCGGCGGTGATCGCGGTGGCGGCGCTGGACGATGGGCGGCTGGTCTCGGGCGGGGACGATTTCGCGCTGATCCTGTGGGACCGGGCGACCGGGCAAGGCACGCGGCGCGAGGGACACAAGGGCAAGGTCGCGGCGCTCGACGTTTCGGCCGATGGGCACTGGATCGCCTCGGCCAGTTGGGATGGCTCGATCGGGATCTGGCCCGTGGCGGGGGGCGCGGCGCGGTTTCTCACCGGGCATGATGCGGCGGTGAGCGATGTGGCGTTCAGTGGCGACGGCGCGCTTTTGTATTCGTCGTCTGCCGATGGTTCTTTGCGTGAATGGCGCTGGCAGGAGGTGGGCGCCCCGTCGCGTGAGGTGCTCAATCAGGGGTTCGGCATCAACCGGATCGTGCTGGGGCCGGGGGATGGCTGGCTGGCCTATGGCGCGGTCGATGGGGTGACGCGGGTGATTGATCCGGCCAGCGGTCAACCGATCGCCGATTTCACGCTGGAGCGCCGTCCGGTGCTGGCGATGGTCCATCACGCCGGGAGCGCCCAATTGGCGGCGGGGGACGGGCAGGGGTATATCATGGTGATCGACACAGAGGCATGGCGGATCACCCGCGATTTCCGCGCCATGGCGCGCGGCCCGGTCTGGGCGTTGGATTTTTCACCTGACGGGCGTATGATTTATGCTGGTGGGCTGAGCGAGGTCGTCTATGGCTGGCCGGTCGAGATGCTGGGTGGCTATGACCCGGCTGGCGAGACAGAGCATAGTTTTCTGCGCGCGCCCGAGGAAATGGAGAATGGCGAGCGGCAATTCATGCGCAAATGCTCGATCTGCCATGCGCTGACGCCGCCGCCCTCGCGCAAGGCGGGGCCAACGCTCTATGGGTTGTTTGGCCGTCAGGCGGGGACGGTGCCGGGCTATCGCTATTCCGGTAGTCTCGACGGGTCGGGGATCATCTGGAACGATGACACGATTGACGCACTATTCGACCTTGGGCCGGATCACTATATTCCCGGCTCCAAGATGCCAATGCAACGGATCACAGCGGCACAGGACCGGCAGGATATGATCGCCTATCTGCGCCGCGCCACCGCAACAGAAGGGAACTGAGAACATGAAAGCAATGCTTGCGGCCTTTGTCGCCTGCGCGGTGATTGCCACCGCCGCCCCTACCGTGCTGCACGAGTTGGGCTATACGTCAGAGGCCAAGCGCGCGGGCGATGCTGTCCGGCTGGGTGACGCGGCCGAATGACGCCGCTGCCCGCGCCTGAACCGTTGGCCGAGGACTACGGCCATAATCTGGCGCATGCGTCGGTGTTGATCATCGACGACGAGCCGGGGATGCGCAATTTCCTCATCAAGACGCTGGGCGCGCGGTGCCGTCATGTAGAGCAGGCGCGCACCTGTGACGAAGGCGCGATGATACTTGATCAGGCGCATTTCGATCTGGTCATTCTCGACAATATCATGCCTGGCAAGACCGGCCTCGACTGGTTGGAGGAGCAGCGCCGGGTCGGGCTATTTGCCGATACGATCCTGATCACCGCCTATGCCGATCTGGATACCGCGATCAAGGCGCTGCGGGCCGGGGTCACGGATTTCGTGCTCAAGCCGTTTCGCGCCAACCAGATTCTCAATGCCGTGGCGCGCGCGCTGGATCGTAAATATCTGGCGCGTGAGAATTACCTGTTGCGCCATGAATTGTCGGCGGGCGGGTATGCGGCGCGCGGGCGGCTTCTGGGACATTCGCCTGCCATTCAGGGCGTGCGCGCGCTGCTGGGCAAGCTGGCGGCGGCGCCCACCTCGGTGCTCTTTACCGGTGCGAGCGGGAGCGGCAAGGAAATTGCCGCGCGCACGCTGCATGGGTTGTCGAACCGCGCGGACAAGCCCTTTGTCGCTGTCAATTGCGCCGCGATTTCACCGGATCGCATTGCCGAGGAACTGTTTGGCGTGGTCGAGGATGGCCGGGCGCGCAAGGACGGTCTTTTGCTGCATGCCGATGGTGGCATGCTGTTGCTGGATGAGGTGGCGCAACTGCCCGAACATGTGCAGGCGGCGCTGCTGCGGGTGCTGGAGGATAAACGTATTCGGCCCATCGGGTCCGAACGGGAAATCCCGCTCAATCTGCGGTTTCTCTTTGCCACCAATGCCAATCTGCAAGAGGCGGTGCGCGCGGGCCGTTTCCGGGCCGATCTCTATCACCGGATCAACATCGTCAACGTGGAAATGCCCAATCTCGAGGAGCGCCAAGAGGATATTGTCGAACTGGCCGCGCTCTTCATGAGCGAGTTTTCCGGGGCGCTGGGCATGCCCGCGCTTGATCTCGATGCCGAGGTTTTGCTCAAGCTGAGCCGCTATGACTGGCCCGGCAATGTGCGCGAATTGCGCAATCTGATCGAGCGGTCGGTCATTCTCGGGGCCTTTCCCGAGGAATTCGCTGGCACTGGCCGGGCGGCCGGGGAATCTGCGCTGGAGACGCTGGAACATGTGGAGCAGCGGCATATCATGGCCGTGCTCGATGCCTGCGGCGGCAACCGGGCCGAGGCGGCGCGGCGTCTGGGCGTGGCGCGCAAGACGATCGACCGTAAATGCGCGACCTGGGGCGTCTGAGGCGGTCTATTTTGGCGCGCGCGCGCGGGCGGCCATGACATCGCGGCCAAGGGTGAGCGTATAGGCCTCAAGCGCGGTCAGCGCGGATTGAGCGGCCTCTGCGTCTGAGGCGGCGAGCGCATCTGCGATGCGGGTGTGAAAGCCGACGATGGCCCCGCGCGAGCGCGCCGTGAAGGTGATCATGTTCATCAGGGGCTGCATCGCCTCGACCGCACCGGCGAGTTGATAGCTCAGCACCGGATTGCCCGCACTGTCCACCAAGGCCCGGTGAAAGGCCACGTCAGAGGCGCAAAAGCTCTCGTCCGTCAGCCCCGGCTGCCCCTGCCGGTGGATTTCGGCGCGCATCGTCGCCAGCGTGTCGGGCGTGCGGCGCATGGCGGCCAAGGGCGTGCAGGCGCGCTCCAGCGCATAGCGCGCCTCGCAGGCGACATCAAAGCTGATGGCGTTCATGCTGAGGAGCAGCGTGGCGGTGGTGATCTGCTGGCCGTAAGCC
>JBLRXE010000212.1:0-4993 GCA_047920895.1 Roseovarius sp. | reverse complement strand
ACGTGGAGCGCGCGCAGCGCGGCATCGTCTATATCGACGAGGTCGACAAGATCACCCGCAAGTCCGAGAATCCCTCGATCACCCGCGACGTGTCGGGCGAGGGGGTGCAACAGGCGCTGTTGAAACTGATGGAGGGCACGGTTGCCGCCGTGCCGCCGCAGGGCGGGCGCAAGCATCCGCAGCAGGAATTCCTGCAAGTGGACACCACGAACATCCTATTCATTTGCGGCGGGGCCTTTGCCGGTCTCGACAAGATCATCGCACAGCGCGGCAAGGGCAGCGCCATGGGCTTTGGGGCCGATGTGCGCGACAATGATGCGCGCGGCGTGGGCGAGATATTTACCGATCTGGAGCCGGAAGATTTGCTCAAGTTCGGCCTGATCCCGGAATTTGTGGGTCGTTTGCCGGTCATCGCGACGCTGGAAGATCTGGACGAGGAGGCGCTAGTCACGATCCTGACCCAGCCCAAGAATGCGTTGGTCAAGCAGTATCAACGCCTCTTTGAGCTGGAAGGCGCGCAACTGAGCTTTACCGAGGATGCGCTCAAGGCCGTGGCCAAACGGGCCATCGCGCGCAAGACCGGCGCTCGTGGGCTGCGCTCGATTCTCGAGGATATCCTGCTCGACACGATGTTCGATCTGCCCAGCATGGAGCATGTTGAAGAGGTTTTGGTCAACGAAGAAGCAGTCAATTCGGACGCCGCACCGTTGATCATTTATGCCGAGAGCAAAGGCAAGAAGGAAGGTGCCAGCGGGGGCTGATTCGTTGTGCCTGCACAAACGCAGACCCTGAAAGCAACCGCCCGCAGCCTCCGTGTTGCGGGCTTTTTCATGAGGCGCGACCGCCGGTCTGTCGGACGGGGTGCGGTGTTGCAGGCACTGGACCTTCGCCGCCAAATCCGCCATATCGGGGGGGAATGATGTCGGAGGGTCGAATGGGCATTCTCAACACCTTGCTGCGCGCGGTTACCTGGTGGAACGGGCAGACGCTGAACACCCAGTTCTACACTTGGCGCAAGGGCGTCAAGGTCGGTGAGGATGCGCAGGGCAACGCGTTTTACCACACCCGTGACGACAAGCGCCGTTGGGTGATCTTCAACGGCGAGGCCGAGGCGAGCCGGGTCGATCCCGACTGGCATGGTTGGCTGCATCATACCTACAAAGAGCCGCCGACCGACAAGCCGCTCGCGCACAAGCCGTGGGAAAAGCCGCATAGCGAAAACCTGACCGGCACGCCACTGGCCTATGCGCCGGCAGGCTCCATCCGGCGCGTAGCGCCCGCGGATCGGCGCGACTACGAGGCGTGGTCGCCGGAATAGGGGCAGGGATATGTCAGAGAGTAAGACCGAGGTTCTGGTCGGAGGCGTGGTTCTGGCCGTCGCCATCGGGTTTCTTGTCTATGCGGGCAAAACCACCGGCATGAGCCCCGGTGGATCACGCGAATATCAGCTCAGCGCCAGTTTCCGCAGCGCCGATGGCGTGAGTGTGGGCACCGATGTGCGTCTGGCCGGGGTCAAGGTGGGGCGGGTCACGCAAGTGACGCTCGACCCCGAGACTTACCGCGCCAAGACGATCTTTACCGTCAAGGAGGGCATCAACGTGCCTGATGACAGCGCCGTTGCGATTTCCTCCGAGGGGTTGTTGGGCGGTAATTACGTTGAAATCATGCCGGGCGGATCGCCCTTTCATGTTGATCCGGGGTCGGAGATCGAATTCACGCAAGGATCTGTCAGCCTTGTTTCGCTGCTGATGAAATTCGTTTCTGGTGGCGAGGGGGCAGCTGTGCAATGAGAATGCTCTTGCCGGGTCTTTTGTTCTGCCTCGGGGCGGGTATGGGAACGGCGCAGGAGATGGCAACGGTCGGACAAGGCGCAATGCTGCGCGGGCTCGACAAGATCACCGGTGTCGTGCAGGATCTGGACCTGACAAATGGTCAGGCGGGCGCATTCGGGTCGTTTGACGTCGCCCTTGGTCAATGCCGGTATCCCCAAGGCAATCCGGCCGGCGACGCCTATGCTTATCTCACGATTTCCGAACAGGGCAGCGGCGCCGTGATCTTTTCCGGCTGGATGTTGGCCTCGTCGCCCGCGCTGAATGCGCTGGAGCATCCGCGCTATGACATCTGGGTTCTGCGCTGCAAGACCTGACATGGATCGGGATCGAATGCCGGGCGGGTGATGTCCGCCTCCTCCTCCATCGCGTGATGCAAGAGCGCGCGATACTGCGAGCGCGGGATTTCCAGCGCGCCAAGACGCTCCAGATGCGGCGTGATGAACTGCGTATCGAACAGGCAAAACCCGCAGCGGGCGAGATGGTCTGTCAGATGCGCGAGGGCGAGTTTCGAGGCGTCGGTGCGGCGCGAAAACATGCTCTCGCCAAAGAAGGCCGCGCCGAGCGCCACGCCGTAAACCCCGCCAACCAATTGCCCCTCCTGCCAGATTTCCAGTGAATGACCATAGCCCCGACGGTACAGCGCCATGTAGGCGCGATGGATCGGCGGGCTGATCCAGGTATCGGCGCGGTCGGCGCAGCCGCAGAGCACCGATTCGAAATCGCGGTCCAGCGTCGCCTCATAGCGGCCTTGCCGCATCCGGCGGGCCAGCGAGCGCGAGATATGAAAGCCGTTCAGTGGCAAAATCCCCCGGCGGCGCGGATCGACCCAGAACACCTCTGGATCGTCGCGACGCTCTGACATGGGAAACACGCCAGAGGCATAGGCCTGAAGCAGGAGGGCGGGGGTCAGGAGTGTCGTCATGGGTCTGTGTGCTGAACCAAAGAGCGATTAAGTGTTTTCTATCTTTTGTCATGTTACAAGACCGAAGGCGATACAGGCTGATGGGTATGTAATGACGATGGGGGGTGTGGAACCTGATTTGATATGGATCGGATCGACCAATCCACGCGTGACCCCGAGATGCGGCAGGGGTTGGGGGATTACTATTACAGCGGGTCGGTTTTGCGCGCGAGTTTTACCCTGACCGCGGAGGTGACAGCGTGACGGGGTGCGGCGGGTTTCGGTCCGCGCTCAGACCGGAATCATCGTGCCAATAAGCAGCGCGATATGCGTCTCAATCCCCGCCTTCAGCGCATGCACATCCGCCTGCACAATGATCAGACGGCGCCCTGGCTTGATCACCCGACCGCGGGCGATCAGGCGCTCGCCCTGCGCCGGGGCCAAGAGGTTGATCTTCATCTCGGTGGTCAGCACCTCGGCCCCTTCGGGCATCAGGCTGAGCGCGGCATAGCCCGCGGCGCTGTCGCCAATGGCAAAGGTCAGACCGGCATGGCCAAAGCCGTGTTGCTGTTGGCTGCCGGGCAGAATGGGGGCCTCGATCACCGTCGCCCCGTCCGAGAGGGCCACGAGACGCGCGCCCAAGGTGGTCATCATCGTCTGCGCGGCAAAGCTCTGGCGGATTTTCTGTTCAATGTCAGGGGACATTTTCCAAGGCTTTCCCATTGTTTGTGATGTCGCATCACGTTGACAGTAAAGTGAACAGCTCTGGCGACGTGAGGTTGGACTAGAGCAATCATGCTGATAAACGCATACGAAACGGGAACGGACAAGGGTGGTGAGTTGAACTGGTCTGACCTGCGCCGGCATTTTGTAGAAACGTTTTCACTCCTCTTCTCGTCCGTCACATTCTATGTTTGGACGGTCACCTTGGGGTTTGCGGTTCTGGCCGGACCCTTCGGTAGCTACGATACCATGAGTTGGCCGATCCGCACCGCCTATTGGGCGGTGGTCATCACGGCGGCAATCCTGATCGGCTTTGCTGCACGCGCGACCATGCGGATGCTTTTGGCGGAGCGGTATCCGGCCCTCTTTGACCTCGGGGCAAGTTTTCTTGTCGGGATCGTTCTTGGTCCGATGATCTGGGCCTTGCGTGGCTGGATGGACCCGGTGCTGACGCATGACGATCTGAGCGTGATCAAGATCGCTCTCAACAGCTTTTTGATTGCTTGCGGTGTTTTCATCGTGCGGCGGCAGATCGGTGCCGAGGCGCCCACCAGCTACTGGCCGCAGCCCGCGCCGGATACCCCCGCGCAAACCCGGTTGCACCGGCGTCTGTCTTGCCCGCCTTTTTCAGAGATACATCGTCTCTCGGCCAATAATCATTATGTTGAGGTGGCGACCAGCGAGGGGGTCGAGATGCTGCGCTTGCGCCTTGTCGATGCGATCGAAGAAATGGAGCCGATCATGGGGATATGCACCCATCGGTCGCATTGGGTGTCCCTTGCGGCCATCAGTTGCATTGACCGTGAGAGCGGTGGCAAGGTGTTTGTGATCCTCAAGAATGGCGACCGCGTGCCGGTCAGTCGAAAATACCGTGCCAACCTGGAGGCGGCTGGCCTGATTGATAGCCTGGATACGGTGTTTCAGGGGCGGTAAAGCAATTTCAGAAAGGGGGCGTTTTTCGGTTCGAATCGCGCGAAATCACACACTTGGCCTGCGTGTCATGGGCACGGCATGGGCCATGGCCCCGGTCAGCACCGCCACCGCGTCGCGGCGCATCAACCCCGTGAGCACCGTATCGTCGGACCATAGCCCGCCGGTATAGGTGCCGAAAGCAGGCAGGATCACCCGATCACTGTCGATCAGAAAGGCGGGGCGGCTGAGGCTGCGCCCTTTCAATGCCAGCCGCACCTTGGGGTGGTAATGGCCTGAAACCTCGCCGCTCTGCCCGACCCGCGCGATATGGCGAAACGTGAGCGGCGGCGCTGGCAATTCGGCCATATGCGCCCCACCAAGATCGACCGGACCCGGATCGTGATTGCCCTCGATCCAGACCCAGCGACGCCCCGCCTGCAATTTGGCGATCCACAGCTTTTCCGCATCGGGCAGGTGGCCCGCGGCGGTGCTGTCGTCGAAACTGTCGCCAAGACAGATCACCGTCGCCGCCCCGGTGCGGCGCAGGTCGCTCTCCAGCCGGGTGAGCGTGTCGCGCGTCTCGTAGGGGGGCAGGGGCGGCTCTCCCATGCGCGCGCGGCGCAGC
>JBLRXE010000211.1:0-5006 GCA_047920895.1 Roseovarius sp. | reverse complement strand
GGGCATCATCAAGATTGCCTCGCCGAATGGTGAATCGATCAAGAAGGCCTATGACATGATCTGGTCGATCGTGGCAGAGCCGGAAGAAGGCAAGGTCTATGATGGCAAGGTCGTCAAGCTTGTGGATTTTGGCGCCTTCGTCAATTTCTTTGGCAAGCGGGACGGTTTGGTGCATGTCAGCCAGATCGAAAACCGTCGCCTGAACCATCCGAGCGACGTGCTCAAGGAAGGTCAGGACGTAAAGGTCAAGCTCTTGGGTTTTGACGATCGCGGCAAGGTGCGTCTGTCGATGAAGGTTGTCGATCAGGTCACTGGCGAAGAAATCACGCCCGAGAAGGATGAAAAAGACGCTGACTAAGGCATCTGACATCTCAACAAAGGCCCCGGTGGAAACACCGGGGTTTTGCATTTTCTCAGGGAATCAAACTCTGTCTTCGTGAGGAAAGCGGCAATTACCTGAACATCGCCTCGATTATCTTGGTGATCTGTCCCGACGTCGGCCGGGTAGTGGACCCCCAAGTGCCCGCAACCCGACCATCCGGGGTGATCAAGACCTTGTTGAAGTTCCAAGTGGGCACAAATCCGGTTTCGGCCAGCACAGATGCATAAAACGGATGAACCGCATCCCCGCGCACCGAAGTGATCGTGGTCATGGGGATGTCGAGGCCAAAGTTGACCTCGCAGAATTCTTTTACCGCTGCCTCGCTCGACAGTTCTTGGCGGAAATCATCCGACGGCACGGCGAGCACGATCAGACCCCTCTCGCGATATTGATCATAGAGCGCCTGAAGCCCGTCATATTGCGGGGTAAAGCCGCAGCGCGACGCAGTGTTCACCACGAGCACCGGCTGTCCTGCCCAATCCGAGAGCCGGATTTCGCCGCCGTCGATATTGCCAAAAGGCGCATCAAGATCGAGTGCCATGGCGGGAAGCGAAAAAAGGGATGCAAGTATGATGGCGAATATACGCATGGTATCCTCCTGCTATGTCCGGAATACGCGGACCGTTCCGCTGCGGATCACAGCAACCGCTATTTGATTTTCGCGTCCGAGATCCATCTGATAGCATGGAACCATCACAGGAGGCGCAGACGTGACCCAATATCGCAAGTCGCCGGATAAAATCGCGGCCCTCAGCCCCGAGGAATTCCGGGTAACACAGAAAAACGGAACAGAGCATCCGGGCACCGGCAAATACCTGCACAACAAGCAGCCGGGGATTTATGTGGATGTCGTGAGCGGCGAGCCGCTCTTTGCCAGTTCGGACAAATACGAGTCGGGCTGTGGCTGGCCCAGTTTCACCAAACCGCTGGAGCCTGCGCATGTGAAGGAGGTGCACGATTTCACATTGGGCATGATCCGGACCGAAGTGCGCAGCGCGCATGGCGATAGCCATCTGGGGCATGTTTTCCCGGACGGACCGCGTGATCGGGGCGGGTTGCGCTATTGCATCAATTCGACCAGCCTGCGATTCATACATCGTGACGACATGGAAGCAGAGGGATACGCGGCGTATCTCGATCAGGTGGAGGATGTGACATGAGCGAACGCGCCGTTCTGGCGGGGGGCTGTTTCTGGGGCATGCAGGATCTGATCCGCAAGCTGCCGGGCGTGATCTCGACCCGCGTGGGGTATACGGGCGGGGATGTGCCGAATGCCACCTATCGCAATCACGGGACGCATGCGGAAGGGATCGAGATTTTCTTTGATCCCGCGCGCATCAGCTATCGGCAATTGCTCGAGTTCTTTTTCCAGATCCATGACCCGACCACCGAGAACCGTCAGGGCAATGATATCGGCCTCAGCTATCGCTCGGCGATCTACTATTGCAACGAGGCGCAAGAGGCCGAGGCCCTGCGCACGATTGCCGATGTCGAAGCCAGCGGGCTCTGGCCCGGCAAGGTGGTGACAGAGGTCGTGTCGGTCGGAGAATTCTGGGAGGCGGAACCGGAACATCAGGATTATCTCAATCGGTTTCCGCAGGGCTATACCTGTCACTTTCCGAGGGCCGATTGGGTGCTGCCACGCAAGGCGGCGGAAACCGACGCCTGAGACTGAATTGACCGACAGACGGGCGATGGAGCCAAGAACATGCGCCCTCTGACCGGCATCACACTCAAGCTCATTTCGGTGATACTCTTTATCACCATGGCATCGCTGATCAAGGCTACGGCGGCGCATGTGCCACCGGGCGAAGCGGTGTTTTTCCGTTCGTTTTTTGCGATTCCGGTGATTCTGGTTTGGCTTGCGCTGCGCGGCGACCTGCGCACAGGCCTCAGGGCCACTTCACCGCTCAATCATTTCTGGCGGGGGTTTGTGGGCACGGCAGCGATGGGGCTTGGCTTTGCCGCCTTGGGCATGCTGCCGCTGCCAGAGGTGACGGCGCTCAGCTATGCCGCGCCACTGTTGGTGGTGATCTTTGCGGCGATGTTCCTCAATGAACAGGTGGGCGTTGTCCGCATCGGTGCCGTGGCGCTTGGCCTTGGCGGGGTGCTGATCGTTCTGGCACCGCGCCTCACGGCGTTGAGTGGCCCGACGATGGAGACCATGCAGGCGGTTGGCGCGATGCTGGCGCTGACAGGGGCGATCTGTGCCGCGCTCGCGCAGATCTATGTGCGCAAGCTGGTGCAGACCGAGGAAACCAGCGCGATTGTGTTCTATTTTTCGGTCACATCGACGCTCTTGTCGTTTCTGACGATCCCGTTCGGTTGGGTGGTGCCATCGGGGCCTGAATTCGGGCTGCTTGCCATGGCTGGGCTTTTGGGTGGGCTTGGCCAGATTTTCCTGACTTCATCCTATCGCTTTGCCGATGCCAGCGTGGTGGCCCCTTTTGACTATGCCTCAATCCTCTTTGCCCTTGGCATTGGCTATTTCATCTTTGACGAGGTCCCGACGCGCGCAATGCTGACAGGCGCATCGCTGGTCATTCTCGCAGGGATACTCATCATCCTGCGCGAGCGCCAATTGGGTATCCGGCGCAACAAGGCGCGCTCGGCCAGAACGCCGGAATAGACGTCAGCCCCCAGTCAGCGTGGCCAAGGCATAGGGCGGCCAGAGCATCGCACGCCGGAATCGGCCCAGAGGCCAGCGGCGCGGCGGTTTGCGCATGATCTCGGGGTAAAGGACACGCGGAGCGCGGTCCATCGCCAGATCGGCAAGGATCGCGCCGGCATAGCTCGCCATCGCCACGCCGTTGCCGTGATAGGAAAGGCCGGTGAAAGCGCCCGGCATACCGGGAATGGGCCCGGCATAGGGGGTCAAATCCGGGGCCAATGAGAGCAGCCCATTCCAGCTATACGGTGTCTCGACATGCGCCCAAGCGGGAAACATCGCCTCGAAATGCCGCCGGATGGTGCGGTGCATGCGGGCATCGAACCCGGGCGAGCTAAAGAGCCCGCCGCGCATGCCAAAGAGCAGGCGATTGTTGGGCATCAGGCGAAAGTAATGCAGGAAAAATCGGTCGTCATAGCACATCTGCCGCGTGGTCCAGCCTTGATCGGCCAGCTCTTCCCCGGTCAGGGGGCGGGTGACGATGACATTGGATTGCGTGGGAATATAGCGCGCGCGCATCCAATCCGGCACATCGTCCGAGGAATAGCCGTTGGTGGCCACGATCAGGCGGCGGGCGGTGATGCGTGCGTTCGGAGTTGTGAGGGTAAAGCCGGTGTTCTGGCTGATGCTGGTGACGGGCGTGTGGGCGTGGGTGCGCGCGCCTGCCCGGCTTGCCGCCTGTGCCAGACCCAGCGTGTATTTGAACGGGTTGAGGGCCACGCCGAAGGGGGTGGTGAGCGCCGCATAAAACGGTCCTTTCATTCCCATCTGGCTTAGCTCGGAACCGGGAACGAAGGTGGGCGTAACACCGTAATCAGCTTTGATCCGGGCGGCGCGATCGGCAAAGCCTGCGGCGGCCTTGAGGGTGTGGGCCAGCACGGTTTCACCATCGGAATGAATGTCCGGCGTGATGGCGTGGGTTTCGATCAGGGCGCGGGTGAAATGCACAGACTCGACCTCGCCACGGCGGTATGCGCGGCGGGCGGGTTCGCCATGCATCTTGCGCAACATCGCATCCGAGGCGGCAGAGCCGCCAAGACAGCAAAACCCGCCATTACGACCTGAGGCGCCCCAACCGGGCGTCTGCGCTTCAAAAACACGGACATCCTGCCCCGCCTCGGCCAGATGCAGGGCCGCAGAGAGGCCGGTAAAGCCCGCGCCGATCACCGCGACATCGCAGGTGATCGCCCCCTCTGCCGGAGGGTATTCGGGCATCTCTGCCGTCGTGGTCCAATAACAGCGCGCCCTTGGCCCTTCGCCATAGGTATGGGCCGGAAAGACGCGGTTCATGCGTGCACGGCGGCGCGTTCGTCGGCCTGCTGGCGCAGGGAGGCACGTTTCGTGATGAGCGAGGCGGAAATGACCCCGACCGCGACGACCCCGATCATGATGGTCGAGAGCGCGTTGATCTCAGGCGAGACACCGAGGCGCACGGCGGACCAGATCTTGATCGGCAGGGTGGTGGCCGAGGGACCGGCGGTAAAGCTGGCGATCACAAGGTCATCGAGCGACAGGGTAAACGCCAGAAGCCAGCCCGAGATAACCGCAGGAGCGATAATCGGCAGGGTCACAAGGCGGAAGGCGTCGAAATGCGAGCAGCCCAGATCAAGCGCGGCCTCCTCAAGCGAGCGATCAAAGGTCACAAGGCGCGAAGACACCACCACCGCGACAAAGGCCATGGAAAAGGTGGTATGCGCGAGGATGATGGTGAAGACCCCCCGATCAAGCCCGATGCCGATGAACAACAGCAACAGCGACAGGCCGGTGATCACCTCGGGCATCACGAGCGGCGCATAGATCATGCCTGAAAATAGCGTCCGGCCTGGAAAACGCCCCACCCGCACCAGCACCAGCGCCGCTATCGTCCCCAGCACCGTGGCGACGGTGGACGATGCCACCGCCACCTTGAGCGTGACCTTGGCCGCGTCGATGAAACCCTGATTGGAAAACAGCGTG
>JBLRXE010000210.1:0-5018 GCA_047920895.1 Roseovarius sp. | reverse complement strand
CCACGTGCTCGGCCGCTGGGACGGCCCCTACCCGGAGCACACCCTCGAGACGGAAGGCCGCCGCATCCACGTGCTCGACCTCGGCGCGCTCCTGGCCGACCTCGCCCGCAGGCTCTGAGTGGGCATGGGCGCGGGCGGCGAGGCGGGGGCACGGGTGCTGCGCGAGGGCGGCACCGCGGCGGATGCGATGATCGCCACACAACTTGTGCTGGGACTGGTGGAACCGCAAAGCTCGGGTCTGGGCGGGGGCGCCTTTCTCGTCTGGCACGATGGCGCAAGCGGCAAGATCACCACGCTTGACGGACGTGAAACCGCGCCTCTGGCGGCAAACCCCACACTCTTTCAGGATGCGGGCGGCCAACCGCTCGCCTTCTTTGATGCGGTGGTGGGGGGGCGTTCGGTCGGCACGCCCGGCACTCCGGCGCTTCTGGCCGAGGCGCATGCCCGCTGGGGCCGCGTTGACTGGGCCGGGCTGTTTTCCGAGGCGATTGCCCTTGCCGAGACCGGCTTTCCGGTCAGCCCGCGTCTGGCAGGTCTGATTGCCGAGGACGCCGACCGCCTCAAGCGTTTCAAGGACACGCGCGACTATTTCCTGCCCGGCGGGCTCCCGCTCGCAGCGGGGCAGATCCTGCGCAACCCGGAGTATGCCGATACGTTGCGCCGTCTTGCCTCTGAGGGCGTATCGGCCTTTTACGCGGGCGAGATCGCGCTTGATATTGCCGAGCGGGTGCAGCGGTCGGGGGCCAATCCGGGCGTCCTCAGCCCCCTCGACCTTGCCATCTACCGGGTCAAGGAACGGCCTGTGATTTGCACACCCTATCGTGGCTATGAGGTCTGCGGCATAGGTCCGCCGTCGTCGGGGGCAAGCACGGTGGGGCAAATTCTTGGGTTGCTCGAGCCTTATGACCTTGGCGCGCTTGGGGCTGACAGCCCTGAGGCCTGGCGTCTCATCGGGGATGCCAGCCGCCTCGCCTTTGCCGATCGGGGCCGCTATCTGGCTGATAGCGATTTCGTGCCGGTGCCGCTCAAGGGCCTCTTGGCGCCCGGCTACCTCAAGTTCCGCTCCGATCTCTTGCGCGGCGACGATGCCTTGCCCGAGGTCACACCCGGCCAACCCGATTTCGACCACGCGCATCTCTGGGCCGATGATCAATCGCTGGAACTGCCCTCGACCTCACATATTTCGATTGTCGATGCCTATGGCAACGCCCTGTCCATGACCACGACCATTGAAAACGGATTTGGCTCCCGGCTCTTGGTGCGGGGTTTTTTGCTCAATAACGAGCTGACCGATTTCTCCTTTGCCACCCACGAGGCTGGCCGGCCCATTGCCAATGCGCTGGCCCCCGGCAAACGGCCGCGTTCCTCCATGGCGCCCACGATCCTGCGCCGGGACGGCGCGCCGGTTCTCGTGCTGGGCAGTCCGGGGGGCAGCCGCATCATCGGCTATGTCGCCAAGACAATCATCGCCTGGGTGGATTGGGGCCTCGATGTGCAAGCGGCGGTCAGCCTGCCGCATCTCGTCAACCGCTTCGGACCTTATGACTTTGAGCCGGATGCTGCCATTCTGGTACCCCCCCTCGGCGACATGGGCTTTGAAGTTCGAGAGACCGCGCTCACCTCCGGCCTGCATGTTATCGCGCTGGGCGCGCGCCTGTCTGGTGGCGCTGATCACCGCCGCGAAGGGCTCGCCTATGGCGAGTGACGGATTTTGAGTATTTGAGCCAAAAAGAAACCAGACTGCTTTCATCTGGCCCGAAATACCTCGGGGGGTCCGGGGGGCAGCGCCCCCCGCCTGTTCAGCCTTCGGCCAGATCGCGCAGAATGGGGCAATCGGGCCGCGCGTCCCCGGCGCATTCCCGCACCAGATGCTGCAAGGTGGCCTGCATGGATTGCAACTGCGCGATCTTTTCGTCGATCTGCGTCAGATGCTCTTGGGCCAGTTGTTTGACATCGCTGCTGGCGCGGTCCTGATCCTCGTAGAGTGCTATCAGCTTGCGACAATCCTCTATGGCAAACCCAAGCGCGCGGGCGCGGCCCAGAAAGGCCAGCTTGTGACGGTCGCTCTGGCGAAAGACACGGTAGCCATTGGTATCGCGCAAGGGCCGGATGAGGCCGATCTCCTCATAATACCGGATCGTCTTGGCGGGCAGGCCGGTTTCGCGGGCGGCGTCCGAGATATTCATGCCCCACCCCCGATCACCGGGCGCATCCGCCTGAGGCGGAGCGCGTTGGACAGCACAAAGACCGACGAGAGCGCCATCGCCCCCGCCGCCAGCATTGGCGACAGCAGAATGCCGGTGGCGGGATAGAGCACCCCCGCCGCCACCGGAATGAGTGCTGCATTATAGGCAAAGGCCCAAAAGAGGTTCTGCCGGATGTTGCGCAAGGTGCGATGCGACAACGCCTGCGCCTCGACAACACCGGTCAGGTCGCCCGACATCAACACCACATCTGCGGCTTCGATGGCCACATCGGTGCCGGTGCCCACGGCGATTCCCACATCGGCCTGCGCCAATGCGGGCGCATCGTTGATCCCGTCTCCGACAAAGGCCAGCGTGCCAAAACGCTCTTGCAGCGCACGCACCGCCGCCACTTTGCCCTCGGGCAGGACCTCGGCCTCGACATGGTCGATGCATAGGTCGCGGGCGATGGCGCGGGCGGTGGCCGCACTGTCGCCGGTGATCATCGCGGTCTTGATCCCCTTGGCATGGAGGGCGGCGATCACCGCTGCACTTGTCGGCTTGACCTGATCGGCAATACCAAGCACCGCCACCAGACGCCCGTCAACCGCGATGTAAATGGCGGTCTGCCCCGCCTCTGCAAGGGCCTCGGCCTCTGTGGCCAAGGCCGCGGTCTCGATCCCCTCGCGCGTCATCAGACGCGCCGCGCCGATCAGGATACGGGTGCCCTCGACCTCGGCGCTCAGCCCGTGTCCGGCGATGGCCCGCACGGCATTGGCGCTCGGCACCTCCAGATCCCGCCGCGCTGCCTCGGCCTCGACCGCGCGGGCGATGGGATGTTCGGAGCGCGCCTGCGCCGCCGCCGCCAACCGCAGCACGGTGTCCGCATCCTGTCCCGCAATCACATCTATGCGTGTCACCTCGGGTTTGCCACGCGTGAGCGTGCCGGTCTTGTCAAAGGCGATGGCGCGCACCTCATCCAGCCGCTGCAGCGCCTCGCCCTTGCGAAAGAGCACGCCCAGTTCCGCCGCGCGCCCGGTGCCCACCATGATCGAGGTCGGCGTCGCCAGCCCCATGGCGCAGGGGCAGGCGATGATCAAAACCGAAACGCCCGCGACCAGCGCATGGGTCAGAACCGGGGCCGGCCCCAGCAGCAGCCAGGCCGCCACCGTCACAATGGCAATCGCGATCACCACCGGCACGAAGATACGCACCACCCGGTCGGCCAGTGCCTGCACCGGCAGTTTGGCGCCCTGTGCTGTCTCGACCATCGCCACGATCCGCGCCAGCACGGTATCCTGTCCGACCGCTGTTGCGCGAAAACTGAGCGCGCCCATGCCATTGACCGTGCCGCCCACGATGCTGTCACCCGGCCCCTTGGCCACGGGCAGCGCCTCGCCGGTGATCATGGATTCGTCGATATAGGACTGCCCCTCTGTCACCTCGCCATCAATCGCCACCCGCTCGCCGGGGCGCAGGTGGATGAGATCGCCAAGCGCCACCGCCTCGATGGGCAGATCGCTGACCTTGCCCTTGCGCTCGACCCTTGCGGTTTTGGGCTGCAACCCGATCAGCCGCTGGATCGCAGCCCCTGTGCGCCCCTTTGCGCGCACCTCAAGCCAGCGACCCGCAAGGATCAGGGTCACAATCACAGCTGCCGCCTCGAAATAGACCGCGCGCGTGCCCTCGGGCAAAAGGGCAGGGGCCAAGAGCGCCACGGTGGAATAGGCCCAGGCCGCGCTTGTGCCGATGGCGACGAGACTGTTCATGTCTGGTGCCCCCTTGAGCAGCGCGGGGAACCCGAGGCGGTAGAACTGCCGCCCCGGCCAGATCAGCACCAGAGTCGTGAGCACGAATTGCACCGACCAGGACAGGCCCATTCCGAGCTTTGCCATGATCACATCATACAGCGCGGGGATTGTGTGGCCGCCCATTTCCAGCACGAATACCGGCAGTGTCAGCAGCCCCGCGATCCAGACCTGACGGCGGGCATGGGCGATCTCTGCCGCGCGTCGGGCGGTGGCGTCCTCGCCGCTCTGCCCGGACAAGCGTGCAGGATAGCCCGCCTCAGTCAGCGCGCGCGCAAGGGTGCGCGCATCGGTGCTGCCGGGCAGATAGCGCACATGGGCCGTTTCCGTGGCAAGATTGACCTGCGCCCCGAGCACGGCGGGCAGCGCCATCAGCGCACGCTCGGCGCGGCCCACGCAAGAGGCACAGGTCAGCCCGCTGACGGCCAGGGCAACGGTTTCCTCGCGGGCGGGGTAATTGGCGGTTTGCAGGGCCGCCACGATCTCGGAGGCCTGTGCCCCATCCAGCGTCATCTGTGCCGTGCCATTGGTGAAATTGACCGAGGCATCGTGCAGCCCCTGCACCCCGCCAAGCGCCCGCTCGGCGCGCCCGGCACAGCCGGCGCAGCTCAGCCCCTGCACCTCGATTCTCATGTTGATCGGCTCGGCCATAACGATTCCCTAGATGATTTTGCCTTTAGATGAGGATTCCAGTGACTGTAAGGTCAAGGCTTGTTGCTTGAAATGTGTGAAAACAGGGCAATTTGCGGAAAAAACAGGTGGTGTGAAGAAAATTTCATTTTTTTGTAAAAAAGCTCTTGCGACTCTTTGGGGCTGACCGTAAATACCCCTTCACCGGCGCTGCTGAGGCGGTTGTTGGGACGCGGGACGGACTGGGGCGCGAGCACTGGGAAGCGACGCGGGACAGAATTCTGAGGTAGGATTGGCGGGATGCGCTAGGTAGTTGGCGCTCTCGGTTGATTTTGTCTCGACGCTCTTTGAAAATTTAATGACTGAAGAGATATGTGGGCGGTTTGGTTCATTTCGA
>JBLRXE010000209.1:0-5024 GCA_047920895.1 Roseovarius sp. | reverse complement strand
TGAGAAACTGGTGACAACTCGGCGCGAGGGGAACCAGATTTTCTACTCGCTGGCAGATGAACGCGTGCGCGAGGCGGTGCAAATGGTGCAGCGCCTGTTCCGCGCGACAGCGCCTTGATGATTTAGATCAAGGCCCGTTCCGCCGCCCCTGCCCCCGCACAGGGCACCGCGTTGACGATCAGAACCCGCCCCCGCGCCGCCGCCAATCCTGGTCTCAGCGCACGGCTCAGTGCCGGGATCGCTTGTGTCACAGCCCCCAGCCGCCCCGCCATGCGCAGGGGTTGCAGATGGATCAGCAGGTCAATCGGCGCCTGTCCCCAAAGATCCCCCAGCCGCGCACAGACCGCAGGGCGCATCACATCCAGCGCCAGCGTCTCGATCCGCCCCGGCACCAGCCGCGCCAGCGCCTGACAGCGCCGATCCTCGCGGTCGATGACGATCACCTGCGCCCCGGCGCGCGCCAGACCCTGCGCCAGCACAACACCCGGCGCACAGCCCGCCGCAGCGATCAGCACGGTCTTGCCCTCAACATGTCCCATGGAAACCAACATCACCGAAACGCCCCAGATACCGCCATTTGGTTAGCATCGGGTCGTGCCACACACAACGCAGGCCGCGCGCGGCACCGTATAATCTTTTAAGATATAAAGGCTTAGACACCGCTAATGGAGAACTCCTGCACACCTTCACCCGTCAAGCGTGCATATTCCTGCAAGGCAAAGCGATCCGTCATGCCTGCGATGTAATCGCTCACCAACCGCGCCAGCGCCGTCTCATCCGCCGCCTGCGCCACGTCGCGCCGCCACTCCTCGGGCAGGTGCCCGGGCGCGTTCAGGTAATGGGGAAACAACGTGCTCACCACCCCATGCACCCGCACCCGCATCTCATTGACCGCCGGCGCACGATACATGCGCGCGAATAGAAACGCCCGGATCTGTTTCAAATCCCCCCAGAGCGCATCCGAGAACCGGATCACCGGACGCCCCAGATGCCGCACCTCCGCCACCGACTTGGGCTCTGCCGCGTCGATCACCTGCCGCGAGCAGGCGATCACATCGCCCACCATCACCCCGAACACCCGGCGCAAGGCCTCATGTCGGCGGCGTTTGGCGTCCAGAACCGGATAGAGCCGGTCCACCTCGGCATAGCAGTCGCCCACAATCGGCAGGCCCACAATCTCGTCGTCGTCAAACAACCGCGCGCGCAGCCCGTCATGCAGATCGTGGTTGTTATAGGCAATGTCATCCGACAGGGCCGCCACCTGCGCCTCGGCACTGGCATGGGTGTGCAATTCCAGATCATGCCGCGCATTGTAATCCGCGAGCGCATAGGGCAGCGGCCCGGTGACAGGGCCATCGCCCCGGAGGGGCGTTGCAGGCCCATTATGCTTGGCCAGCCCCTCCAATGTCTCCCACGTCAGGTTGAGCCCGTCGAACTCGGCATAATGCCGCTCCAGCGCGGTCACGATCCGCACCGCCTGCGCGTTGTGGTCGAACCCGCCATAGGGCGCCATCAGCGCATCCAGCGTATCCTCGCCAGCATGGGCAAAGGGCGGATGCCCCAGATCATGCGCCAAGGCCACCGCCTCGGTCAGCTCGCCATTCAGCCCGAGCGCGCCCGCAATCGTGCGCGCCACCTGCGCCACCTCAATCGAATGGGTCAGGCGCGTGCGGAAATAATCCCCCTCATGCGCCACAAACACCTGCGTCTTGTGCTTGAGCCGCCGAAACGCGCTGGAATGGATGATCCGGTCCCGGTCGCGCTGAAAGGGCGAGCGAAACGCGCTTTCCTCTTCCGCAACAAGCCGCCCGCGCACCCGCGCGGGATCAGAGGCATAGAGGGCCGTCATTGCTGCTAATCCTTGTCGCCTGAGGTTATGACCCATATATTGCACCTGACAGCAAACGTGAACCAGTCAGGAGCATTCCGAATGCAATTGCCGCCCAAGGTGACACCCCGCGCCTTCGCCCGCCTCGCCGAAATCGGCGCAGGCGATCAGGGACAGGCCCTGCGCGTCGCTGTCGAAGGCGGCGGCTGCTCTGGCTTTCAATATGAAATCAAACTCGACCAGCCCGCGCAGGACGACTTGATTCTCGAAGGCGACGGGCAAAAGGTCGTCGTTGATGCCGTCTCCCTGCCCTTTCTCTCCGGCGCCACGATTGATTTCTCCGAGGAATTGATCGGCGCGCGCTTCATCATCGACAATCCCAACGCGTCGTCGTCCTGCGGCTGCGGCACATCGTTCTCGATGTGATCGCTTGTCACCCCCACGCCCCTGCGCGATAGAGGGTCCAACCAAAAAGCGGGGGCCGCGCCATGAAAATCGCCACGTTCAACATCAACGGCATCAAGGCCCGGATCGACGCGCTGCCCGCTTGGCTTGATGAAGCCGCCCCCGATGTGGCCCTCCTGCAAGAGATCAAATCCGTTGACGAAAGCTTCCCGCGCGAGATTTTTGAGGAGCGCGGCTATAACGTCGAAACCCACGGGCAAAAGGGCTTCAACGGCGTGGCGATCCTCTCGAAACGCCCGCTCGAGGATGTGACGCGCGGCCTGCCCGGTGACGACAGCGATGAACAGGCCCGCTGGATCGAGGCAACCGTGATGGGCGAACACCGCGCGCTGCGTGTCTGCGGCCTCTATCTGCCCAATGGCAACCCCGCACCGGGGCCGAAATATGACTATAAACTCGCGTGGATGGACCGCCTCTATGCCCGCGCCCGCGCCCTTCTCGCCACCGAAGAGCCGGTGCTGATGGGGGGCGATTACAACATCATCCCACAGGACGAGGACGCCGCCCGCCCCGACGCATGGCGCGCCGACGCGCTGGCCCTCCCCGAGAGCCGCGCCGCCTTTCGCCGCCTCCTCAACTTGGGCTTTACCGAGGCGTTCCGCGCGCGGGTGCAGGGGCCGGGGCATTACACCTTCTGGGATTATCAGGCCGGGGCCTGGAACAAGAATGACGGCATCCGCATCGACCACTTTCTGCTCAGTCCACAGGCGGCGGACCTGATGACCGATTGCGGCATCGACAAGGACATCCGCGCCCGCGACAAACCCTCCGATCACGTCCCCCTCTGGGTCGAGATCGACGCCTGAGCCCCTGCATGAATCCAGCAACCTTTGTGACCAGATCACAGACCGCCGCGCCGCCGCATGGGAAAGTGGGCGCATCAACCGGGCCAACGCGCCCCTCAATCCATAGGTGATCCCATGCTCAAGAAAAACGTCGGCTCCATTGACCGCGCCCTGCGCATCATTCTCGGCCTCGCGCTGCTCGCGGGCTTCTTTCTCAACCGCGATGGCGCGTATAGCTGGCTCTACCTCATCGGGGTCATTCCGCTGGTCACGGGCCTGATGTCCTCTTGCCCGCTCTATTCGATTCTCGGCCTCTCGACCTGCCCGCTCAAGAAATAACGGCGGGGTTTCGCCCATGGCGCACGCCCGGCCTTGGCACCGGGCGTGAATAGGCCCATGTCTGTCCCTCACACGAAAGGACAGGCCATGAAACAAACGATGATACTGTTGATCCTGGGTATCACCTTGGGCGGTGCCCCTGCCTTTGCGGATCACGGCCATTGCCCGCCGGGTCTGGCCAAGAAACACAACGGCTGCCAGCCCCCCGGTCAGGCCAAGAAGCAAGACCATTACCGCATCGGAGACCGTATCGGGGATGATTACATTATCCTGCGCAATCCGGGGCGCCACGGTCTTGACCCGAACCAGACCTATTACCGCGTCGGCGATCAGATTTACCGCGTCAACCGCGAAACCCGCGAAATTCTGGACCTTATCGGTGCTGCTGCGGCGGTCCTGAAGTAACCGCGTGTCGATAATGCGCTATTCGATGTCCTCAAGAGACTCCGAATAGCTCTAATCACGCCACCCCGCGCGCAGCAGCCATGAATAATCCTCGCCGCTCATCCCCGCCACGGGGCGGGGCGGCAAGGCCGCGCGCGCCTTCAACGCCGCCAGCGGCACCACACCCGACCCTGGCAATACCCCCAGATCATGGAGATACCCCGGCAGCCGCCCCGACAGGATCACCCGCAGATCAAACACCGCGCCATCCGCGACCTGCCGCACCAGCCGATAGGGCATCGTCGTGCAATTGGTCCAGAGCGTGTGATACCAGCGCGGCGCCTCTGCCAAGCCATTGCCATAATCCAGAAACGCCAGAAACAGCGCCGTGCGCTGCGCCGCCCCCATCGCCACCGGATAGAGCGATACCGCCTCGCCCCGCGCATCGGTGCGCAGATGCACGATGTCGCGCTCATCGGCGGCGATCAACACCAACTCAAAGCGCTTGAAAAACCCGCCAAGGGCCGAAAACTCTTCGCCCACCTCCCTGCGGATTTCCCCGGAAAAGACGATGTGCCGCCCATCCGCAAAGCCGAAACTGACCAGCGTATGCGCGATTTCGGGGCTGTCCCAGACAGACATGATCATATCCACGGATGTGACCTGCCCCGGAGAAACCTCCAGATCATACCAGTTCTCAACCGCTTCGGTCGGGCTCGACCACCGGAAATCCCGGATGTTGCGCACAAGCACCGTGGCCTCGCGGCCCGGCTCCGAGGTGACACCGCGCGATACCTCCGCCATCCACTCCCGGTCCTGTCGCGGCGCGATCCCCCCCCACCACAACGCCCAAACCGCCAGCACCATCGCACTCAGTCCCAAAACCCGGTCCCATTGCCCACGCCAGAGCACCCACAGCGCGCCCAGACAGAAAACCGCCAAACCGGGATAAAGGAAATACACCAGCGGCGCGGCAATCTGGAAATGCAGGCTCAGCCCGATCCAGAACACGACGACCAACAGCAGCGCCCCCCCATAGCCCCGCCTGCAAATCCTCAAAAACCGCTGCACACCCTATTCCGCCGCCACACGGCGCGCGGCCAATATCTCCTTGAGATAGCGCCCGGTATGGCTGCGCGGTTCTTCCGCCACCTCTTCGGGCGTGCCCACGGCCACGATCTCGCCGCCGCCATCGCCACCCTCGGGGCCGATGTCGATGATAT
>JBLRXE010000208.1:0-5041 GCA_047920895.1 Roseovarius sp. | reverse complement strand
CTGCCATATTGTGAATAGTGAATCACTATTCTTTTGTTAATAGACTCCTGAGAAGCGAGAATGGGATGCGAGCAGCGAAGGTTGGAACGGAAGTGCGGCGGGAGCAGATCACGGAAGCGGCGGTGGCCTTGATTGGTGCCGAAGGGCTTGCGGGCTTGAGTATGGCGCGGCTTGCCGAGCGGGTGGGGATTGTACCGTCTGCCTTGTATCGTCATTACAAGAGCAAGGAGGAGGTACTTGACTCGGTGATGGATGCCATCCGCTCGCAGTTACTGGCAAATGTGGAGGCGGTGTGTGCCGAGACGCCGGACGCGCTCGATCGGTTGCGCTTGCTGTTTGAACGGCACATACGGATGCTCAAGAGCAGACCGGCTTTTCCGCATGTGGTCTTTGCACATTTTTCGCTGCAAGAGGATGCCAGTCGCTGGGCGAATTTGCGAGATACCATGCAATCCTATCTTTCGGCCATCGGAGCGATCATCAAAGACGGGAAGGCGCAAGGCACCATTCGGGCCGACATGCCGGAAAGCACAGCGGCAGTACTATTTATCGGGCTTGTGCTACCGGCCGCGATGCTGCTGAGGCTCACCGGTGAGACGTTTGATGTCGAAGCGCATCTACAAACCGCGTGGCCAGCCTATTGGCGGGGATTGGCGGTACAATCCCACACAACCCAAAAAGGGCGTAGAAAAGGGCGCATGATAGCCAGGAAAGGTGGACAGGGTGAAGCAGGGAATCCGTGATAGATCCACGATGTGGATTTCGTGGTACAGGCCGTGGCTGACATACGTCATCCTGTTGCTTCCGTTGCTCGGGGGCTGCGCATTGCTGCAACCGACGGATCCGCTTGTGCCAGTGGCGCACGATACGGAGCGATTCACGCAAGTCGATCCAGCGTATGCAGCAGCGGCTGCTGCCGAAGTGGCTATCGATCAGCCGCTGCGCCTGCAGGATTGCATCGCGTTGGCGTTGGCACACAATCCGTCGATACGGCAAGGCTACTGGCACACGGAAGAAGCGAGTGCGCAACGCGATCGGGCGGCCAGTCAGCGTTGGCCAGAAATGACGATCGAGGGTGGCTACCGCGAATTTCTGGATGATCAGCGGCTGGTGGGCGTCCGGGCACCCGGAGAGCCGGGCGTCTGGAGCAGCAGCCAATATTCGGCCGACGTGGTTGTCAGTATACCGCTTTTCATGGGCGGGCGTATCATCAACAACATGCGTGCTTCCGAACTACGGACGCGGGCGGCGGAACACCAGCTTGCCCGGACCCGCGAGGAACTGGTCTTTAATGTGTCGAGCTTGTTTTATGCCATTCTCGGTCAGCGACAGGTTATCGAATCCCTCGTATTTGCACAGACCACGCTGCAGGAGCACCGGCAGCGTGTACAAGCTTTGCTGGATGCGGGCAAGGCGGCTCGGGTGGACCTGCTTCGCACTGAGGTCCGTCTGGCAGATCTTGAACAGAAGCTCGTCGAGCAGCGCAACGTACGAACGATCCAGCGCCAGACCCTGCTGAATCTGCTGGGAGTGGAGAGCACGCCCGATTCGCTGCCGGAAGTTGAAGGCGAATTATCCTTGCAGCCCTTTGACCTGCCGGCGGATTCGCTAGCTCTGGCCCAGACGCAGCGCAGCGACTATCAAGCGGCGCAAGCCGAATGCGCTGCGCAGGCACACGCCGTCGATGCCATGCGCGGCGAGCACGCGCCCGTGTTGGCGCTGGCCGGTTCCTACGGGCGGCGCTGGGCGGGCGGCAACACATTGACACAGGAGGGCGCGCGCAACGACGAGGATGTCGGAAGTATCGGACTCACACTCTCGATACCGCTGTTCGAGGGAGGACGCATCCGGGCGGACGTGCGTGGTGCCCAGGCGCGATTGGCTGCGGCGCAGGAGCGCCTGCGCGAGCTGGAACTGAGAATCCGGCTTGATGTGCAGAATGCCATCGCCAACCTGCAATCCAGCCGTGCGCGCATCCGCGCAACCGAGGTTTCCATTGCGCAGGCCCGCGAATCATTGCGCATCGAACGCGAGAAACATGCTATCGGCCAAGGCTCGATTACCGATGTGCTCGACGCCCAAACCGCCCTGCTGGAAGCGGAGACGAGCCATGCCCAGACGCTGGCAGCATACAATCAAGCCGTAGTACAATACCGACTCGCAGTCGGTGAATGAGAAGGAGAAACGCTAGGCGGGGATGAAAATCATGAGAGTGCGGCGAGGTATCGCCGGTTTCGGGGAGCACGCAGGGCTGGGGTTGCCCAGTGTTTGGTTCGAAGAAGGGTGCAACATTATTGGCGTTACAGGCAGGAAAGGACAATACATGCAACGAAAGATACAAATCGGCATTGTGGCGTTGGTGGTACTGGCGGTATTGGTCACGGGGGTGGTGCTGGTGAAACACAAGCAGCGCGTCCTGCAACGCGTGCCAGCCTACGCCAACCGCCCGCAACGGGTCACCGTCGTGACAGTGCAACAGGGTGACTTTGCGATGGAACGCGACTATCTCGCCATTGTAGAGCCATTCGAGACAACCCGGATCAGTGCTCGGGTCAGCGGCGCGCTCCGCGAGATCCACGTAGACGAAGGGGCATCGGTTTCCATCGGCGATGTGCTAGCCGTGCTGGATGACGCCGAAATCCGCCAAACGCTTGCCGCCGCCGAGGCGCGCGTTGCGCAAGCGCGGGCGGAACAGGAAGGCCATCGCGCAACGGTCGCTGCCCTCGTGGTTTCGCATGCCTTCTGGCAAGCCGAGCGAGCGCGCCAGACAGCGCTGGCGGCCAACGGTACAATTCCCGAGATCGAGGCCGAGCGTACGGTCGAGAGGGCTGCCGAGGTGGAAGGGCGCTTGAAAGCGGCTCAACAGGCCACGCAAGCGTTCGAAAGCCAAATAGAAGCACTGACACGCCAGAAAGACGAGTTGGATACGCGGCTGAGCTACTATACGCTCACCAGCCCCTTGCAAGGGGTTGTCGCCCAACGACGGGTCGATCCCGGCGACCTGGCGATGCCGCATGCACCGCTTTTCGAGATTCAAACGACAAACCGTTGGAAGGTGGCCTTCGATGTGCCGCAGAAAGACGTGCCGGATATCCATCGCGATAGCATCATCCGGTTCCGCCTCGGGGATTCCCAACACGAAGGGACCATTCACGTGTTGCATCCATCCCTGGACAAAACCCGCATGATGCGCGCGGAAGCCTGGATCGCCGCCACCAACGTACCTGGGCTCGTGGCCGGGGCCTATCTGCCAGTGCGTCTGACCGTCAAGCAGTTGTCCGATGTTGCCCTCTTGCCTGCCGCGGCCCTCATTCCAGCACCCGATGGTGGTACCCATGTGTTTTCCGTGGCTGAAAATAACACGCTCGTTGCGCAGCCGGTCGAGCTGCTGGGTCGTTCGGGCGATACCGTGGCGGTGCGCGGGGTCGATCCCGGCACACAGATTGTACGTAATACATTTCTCGGCTGGGCAACGCTTTCTGCCGGAGATCCAGTCGAGGTGGTGCAATGACGCTGACCGGGTTTTCCTTCCAACATCGCCATGCCGTGGCCGCTGCCGTCCTGCTGGTCGTCTTTATGGGGCTGATCGGCTTCATGCGTACGCCAACCGATTTATTTCCGGATACCTTCCCGCCGCAAGTCGTGATCATCACCGTATGGCCGGGGGCCGGGGCAGACGACGTCAGCGGCAAGATTACCGAAATTGTCGAGAAGGAGGTCAACACCCTCGGCGGCATTGTGAATATTCGCAGCACCAGTCGCGATCAAGTGTCGTCGGTGTCGGCCGAATTCACCTATGCAAAAGATCCCGGACAGGCCATTCTCGATGTCCAGAATGCCATTGCCCGCATCCAGTCCAACTTGCCGACAGAAGCCCAGGCCCCCCGTATCTACCGGCTGAGTGATGCCTCTGCCCGCCCGCTCCTGACCCTTTCGCTCTCACCGCAACCGGATACCCGCCGGACCCTATCGCAGATCCGCTTGCTAGCCGAAAACCAGATCCAGAACCGGTTGCTGCGGCTCGAAGGCGTGGCCGACGTTGAGATCTTCGGTGCGCACCAACCCGAAGTCCGGGTGCGAGTCGCGCGCGATACACTGGCAGCACACGCGCTACCCCTCGACGAGGTGATTACGGCCCTGGCCGCGCGCAACATCTCTGCGCCTGCCGGCAACATCTACACCGATCACAGCGAATACCTCGTGCGCGTGGCAGGCGAATTCGCGGATCTGCAAGACATTGCGGATCTGCCGATACGACATACCGCAGCCGGATTGCTGCGGGTTTCCGATATTGCCACCGTGGAACTTACCGACCGCGAACCGCGCTCGCTCTATCATGGCAATGGTCACAAAGCCATTGCCATGGGAATCATCAAGCCCGATGGCGGCAACACCGTGGCCGCCATTGAACGGGTCAAGAATGAGCTTGTCAAATTGCGTACGGACTATCCGGATGTTGTATTCGACATCACACAGGACCAACAACCCCTCATCGATCTGAATATGAAGGGCATGGTCTCCTCCATTGTCCAGGCCGTATTGCTCACCGTTGTCGTGATTTTTTTGTTTCTCGCGCAGGCCCGCGCCGCGCTTATTGCCGGCATTGCCATTCCGCTCTCCTTTCTCTTCAGCTTCATCGTGCTGTGGCTGACACCATACACTCTGAACATGATCACCCTCTCGGGACTGATCGTGGCCACGGGTATGGTCGTGGATGCGGCCGTGGTGGCACTCGAAAATATTGATCGACATTTCCGCGAGCGCAAAGACTGCACCGCGCAACAGGCTGCGCGCGAAGGCACCCAGGAAATTGCTTTGGCCATTACCGCCGGAATGCTGACAACCGTTGCCGTACTCGTGCCCATCATCCTGATCGGTGGCTATCCCGGACGCACCATCGGGCGCCTGAGTCTCGTGATCGCAGTGACGATGATCGCATCGCTGATCGTTGCGCTCACCGTCGTGCCCCTGCTGGCCGCCCGCCTGCTCTGTCGCGAAAAGACCCGCAAGAATATCCTCGAGCGCGCGGTGCAACCCTTCG
>JBLRXE010000207.1:0-5059 GCA_047920895.1 Roseovarius sp. | reverse complement strand
CCAGCGCCTGTGTCTCGCCGCGTGTGAACAGCGACGACCCGTGCGTGCGCGGCAAGAGGCCGGTTTCGCACACGATGGGACGGATCTCATCCAGACGACGACCGTCGATCCGATTGCCATTCTTTACGACATCGCCACGAAGCACCACTGATTCGAGCTTTTTCAGCGCCGAACCAAGATTGGCATCAGCAAGCTGTTCCTCGGTCAGTTGCGCCTTGATCGCGTCTTTTGCAGCGGAAATCGCGTGGGTGCGTTCCTGCTTGTCGCGGATGGCAAAGGCGGCGCGCATCTGCTCTTCACCGGCCGCTTTCACAGCCGCATAAAGATCCGAGTAATCCGGCGGGGTGAAATTGAACGGCTCTTTGGCGCAATCTTCGGCCAGCGCGATGATCAGATCACAAACCGGCTTGATCTGCTCATGCGCAAAGGTGACGGCGCCCAGCATTTCCTCTTCGGTCAGCTCATAGGCTTCGGACTCCACCATCATTACGGCGTCTTTGGTGCCGGCGACAACCAGATCGAGCCGCTGCTCGGGGTTGTTGCGCAGATCGTGCATGTCGTCGATCTCGGGGTTGAGGATATATTCCCCATCCACGAAACCCACGCGGCAGCCTGCGATCGGACCCATGAACGGCGCGCCCGAAATCGTCAGCGCCGCAGAGGTTGCAATCATCGCAACCATATCCGGATCATTGACCAGATCGTGGCTGAGCACCGTGCACATCACCAGTGTCTCGTTCTTGAAGCCCGGCACAAAAAGCGGGCGAATCGGGCGGTCGATCAGGCGCGCAGTCAGCGTTTCCTTCTCCGAGGGTCGCGCCTCGCGCTTGAAAAAGCCGCCGGGCACCTTGCCGGCAGCATAATATTTTTCCTGATAATGAACCGTCAGCGGAAAGAAATCCATTCCAGGCTTGGGTTCTTTGGCAAAGGTCACGTTGGCCATGACCGAAGTCTCGCCAAGGGTCGCAATCACTGTCCCGTCCGCCTGACGGGCAATTTTGCCAGTTTCCAGAGTGAGGGTTTCCTCCCCCCATTGCATCGATTTTTTCGTCTCTTTGAACATCACGTTTCCTAAGTTGGCCGGTCCGGGCGTATCCCGTCGGGCCCATTTGCATCCGGGGCCACATTGCCCCGCGGCTTTTGGTTCTTCATCCTGCTCTCCCGGCAAAGCCGGACCGGGTCAGCAATCGGATCATACGAAAACCGCGCCCTTTTGGAGGCGCGGTATTTTGTCTTAGCGGCGGATGCCGAGGCGCTTGATGAGATCCTGATAACGGGCCTCATTCTTGCCCTTGAGGTAATCCAGCAGCTTGCGGCGCTGTGCGACCATCATCAAGAGACCACGACGACCGTGGTTGTCTTTCTTGTGGGTCTTGAAATGCTCGGTCAGCGTGGTGATCCGCGATGTCAGGATTGCAACCTGCACTTCGGGCGAACCGGTGTCGCCTTCTTTGGTTGCGAATTCCTTGATAACGCGTTCTTTTTCTGCAGCAGTAATCGACATCGGGGTCTCCTTGTATAAAAGTGTCGGGCACAAGCCGGGATGTCGTCCAGCAAGGTCCATGGAAATCCCTTGGAACCGTGCCCAAAGGATACGCGCGTATAGGGGAAAATCCCTGAAATGGAAAGCGCGAATCGTGGCGGACCGGCGATCTGCGGCTAGAGACCGTGGATCACGGGCAGCGCTTCCCGTGGCAAGAGCGCGATGTGATCCAGCGTCAGGCCGGGCGCATTGGCGATGGTCGCGATCTGCACGCCATTCAGCACCAGAACCTGCCCGTGCCATCCTGTCGCCGCAGGTTCGAGACGGAGGTTAGGTTCGCCGCTATTCTGCGCCTCGTAAACCACAATCAGCCGATCCTCCTCAGGATGAAAATCAAGGATTTCGGCGGCATGGCCCTGCGAAATCCAATCCCCGATCATCACCGTATCGGCGCCCTCTCCGGTATCCACCAGATCGCCCTGACCGGCGAGGATAAGATCGTCACCCGGCCCACCATTGAGAAAATCACCACTGTCTATATCATCGAGAATCGCTGTCGTCGGATCATCGACCAGCCCCACGAGTACATCGTCGCCCCATCCGCCAAACAGCGTATCGCGCCCGAGCCCGCCATGCAGTGTGTCATTGTCCAGATCACCATGCAGCGCATCGTCGCCCGCATCGCCGCGCAAGAGATCATTACCGGCGCTCCCGACAAGGCTGTCATTGCCCGCGCCGCCAGACAGGTCATCCGCGTCATTGTGACCATAGAGCGTATCATGCCCCTCACCACCCGAGAGCGTATCCGCCCCGTCGCCGCCATGTAGGATGTCATTGCCCGCGTCGCCGGAAATTTGATCATTGCCCTGTTTACCAAGCAGGATGTCATTCCCGGCCCCACCGAAAATGGTATCATCCGCGCCCAGACCGTTGATCTGATCGCCCGCCTCAGTTCCGGTGATGACATCTGCCAGCGGTGTCCCGCTGATGATTTCGCCTACGCCCACAGGCGGCTCTGCCGTATCCGCTCCAAAGACATTGTCGATCAGGTCGGGTCCGCGGGCGTCCCGCTCTGTAGTCTCGGGTTCAGAGTCATCCTCGGTGGCGGCAGGCTGGAACCCGACGAACGCCGCCGCCCCAACCGCGACCATCCCAAGAAGACTCGCAAACATCAGCATCGCATGCCACTCACATTGACCCGCGATAATTAGACGCCCTCTGCGCCCTTCTGGCAAATACTTCTCGTAACCATGGTTAACATCCTACCGCCCCGGCGGGACCACCTCATAACCCTGTTCTTCGGGTTCATCATCGACCATTTCGGCTGGAAATCCGGGTGCGCGAATGTCGAGGCCCGACGCCTCTTCCAGCCGCCGGATGATGTCATCCGACTGCGCCCGCTCGCCATAGCGCCGGATACCGTCATCAAAGATCGAGATCATCAGCGGCGAGATTTCCAACGGCACGCCTGCGTCGTCTGCAATCTTCTGAAACAGGCCGATGTCCTTTTTCACCAGGTCCATGGTGAAACTGATGTCGCGGCTGCCGTTGAGGATCACCTGACTTTCGGTCTCATGCACAAAGGAATTGCCGGAACTGATCTTGATTGCCTCATAGGTTGTCGCAAGGTCAAGCCCCGCGCCCTTCATCGTCACCATCGCCTCGCATAGCGTCAAGAGATTGGCAGTGGCCAGATAATTCGTCATCACCTTGAGCAAGGATGCGCTGCCCAAATCGCCCGTATGCAAGAGCCGCCGTCCCAAGGTTTTCAAGAGCGGCAGAATCCGTTCGAACGTGGCCCGATCACAGCCCGCAAAGATCGAGATATTGCCGGTATCGGCGCGGTGGCAGCCGCCCGACACCGGGCAATCCACCGCCGCGCCACCCGCCGCGATGACCTGCCCGCCCAGACGGCGGATTTCATCGGCATCGGTGGTGGACATTTCCATCCAGATCTTGCCGGGTCCAACCTCGGGCAGCATCTGTTGCATGACAGCATCCGAGGCGGCAGGCGAGGGCAGGCAGGTGATCACCACCTCGCAATCACGCATCATCTGTGCCGGGCTTGCGGCTGCCTTGGCCCCACGCGCGACAAAATCGCCGACCAACGCGGCATTCAGGTCATGCACCGTCAGATCATGGCCATTGCGCAGCAGGCTACCCGAAAGTTTGCCGCCCACATTGCCCAGCCCGATGAAACCGATCTTCATGTCTTTCAAATCCTCTCCCTGCGCCGCTCTCCGGGCGACTCCGCGCAGCCTTTTGCGATTCGGTCCCGAATTGCAAAGTCATTTGCGGCAGTTTCAGGGAAAAGATGATCAGTGCCGCCGCAATGTATCGCCAAGGCTCAGCGTCGGTTCCAGCGTGATGCGCACCGGCGCGCTGTCCCCTGGGTTGGCGGCGCGTGCCGCGATGATCTCGGCGGCGCGCCGCCCGATCTCCAGACGGCAGGCGTCCATCGTTGCAAGGGCGCGCGGCAGCCCCTCCAGCAACTCGACCCCATTGAACCCAGCCAACCCAATGTCGTCAGGAATCTTGATCCCCTGCTCCAGCAGATAGAGAAGCCCACCCGCCCCGATCATGTCGTTGGAGTAATAGAGGAAATCGAGATCAGGCGTGCGGCGCAGCATCTCGGCGGTCATCTCGCGCCCTTTGAGCAGCGCCGATCCCCCCGAATAGAACTCGTGATCCGCCATCTCGATTCCGGCCTTGGCCAGAGCCTCGGTGAATCCCTCGAACCGTTTGCGCGCCCGGTGATCCAGCGGCATCTTGGTGCCCATGAACCCGATTCTCCGATAGCCCGCCTTGATGATCGCCCGCGCCATCTGCTGCCCGGCGCGCCTGTGTGAAATGCCCACGACCGAGTCGATGGGCGTGCCGTCCACATCCATGATCTCGACCACCGGAATCCCACTGGCGCGCAGCATCGCCCGACTGGCATCTGAATGTTCCAGCCCCGCGATGATCACGCCAGATGGCCGCCATGACAGCATTTCGTAGAGGACCTTTTCCTCTTTCTCCGGCCTATATCCCGTCAGCCCCACCACGGGTTGCAACTCGGTTTCCTCCAACACCCGGCTGATTCCGGTCATCACCTCGGGGAACACCATGTTGGACATCGACGGGATAATGACCGCCACCAGATTGACGCGCTGACTGGCCAAGGCGCCTGCGATCTTGTTGGGCACATATCCCAACCGCTTGGCCGCTTCGAGCACGCGCTGCCGTGTGCCGTCCGACACATCGCCTTTGTTGCGCAGAACCCGGCTGACCGTCATCTCGGATACGCCCGCAGCCTCGGATACGTCGCGCAGGGTCAGGGGGTGTCTGTCATGCTGGGTCACGGGAGATGTCCACAAGGTCCTCTGTCCATTGTTACCGCGAACCCCAGGACAGGATCAAGCATGCTGCGCGACACTGGATCAAAACGCCCCCTCATGGAAATCGGACGATGACAAACGTCCCCGCCCGCGCTAATCAGTTCCCCGCGTGGCCCCGTGGCTCAACAGGATAGAGCAGCCCCCTCCTAAGGGGCAGGTTGCAGGTTCGAATCCTGCCGGGGTCGCCAAAAAATCC
>JBLRXE010000206.1:0-5076 GCA_047920895.1 Roseovarius sp. | reverse complement strand
GGGGGGGCGTCAATTCCTCGGTGGCACCAGTTTGCCGGGGTTGAGGATGTTGAGGGGGTCGAGGGCGTGTTTGATCGTGCCCATCAGCGCCCAGCCTTGCCCGTGTTCGCGCGCCATGTAATCCAGTTTGCCGATCCCGATGCCATGTTCGCCGGTGGCGGTGCCGCCAAGGGCCAGCGCGCGCGCGACCATGCGGTCGGAGGCGGCTTTGGCGGCGGCGAGTTCGTCGGGGTTGTCGGGGTCAATGAGCAGGACCGCGTGGAAATTGCCATCGCCGACATGGCCCAGGATCGGCCCCATGACGCCCGATTCGGCCAGATCGCTGCGGGTGTCCTCGATCGCCTCGGCCAGACGCGAGATCGGCACGCAGATGTCGGTGACGATGGCGCGCGCGCCGGGGCGCTGGCCAAGGATGGCGTAATAGGCATTGTGGCGCATGGTCCAGAGGGCATTGCGCGCCTCGGTCTGGGTGGCCCAGTCGAAATCCGATCCGTTGTGGTCGCGGGCCAAGGCGCCAAAGCTCTCGGCCTGTTCTTTGGTGCTGGCGGGGGTGCCGTGGAATTCGAGCAGGAGGTGGGGTTTTCCGGGCAGGGTCATTCTGGAATGGGCGTTGACCGCGCGCACGCTGTCGCTGTCCATGAGTTCGATGCGGGCGATGGGGATGCCGCATTGGATGGTGTCGATCACGGTGGCGACCGCATCACCCACGCTGTCAAAGGCGCAGACCGCCGCCGAGATCGCCTCGGGCTGGCCCGAGAGGCGCAGGGTAAGCTCGGTGATGAGGCCCAGCGTGCCCTCGGCCCCGACGAAAAGCCCGGTGAGATCATAGCCCGACGCGGATTTGCGCGCGCCGGTGCCGGTGCGGATCACCGCGCCCGTGGCGGTCACGACCTCCAGCGCCATAACATTGTCGCGCATCGTGCCGTAGCGGACGGCGGTGGTGCCGCTGGCGCGGGTCGAGGCCATGCCCCCCAGCGAGGCATTGGCGCCGGGATCGACCGGGAAGAACAGGCCGGAGGCGCGCAGCGCGTCGTTGAGCGCCGCGCGCGTCACCCCCGGTTGCACCCGCGCGGTCATATCTGCTTCGGCCACATCGAGCACGGCGTTCATGCGGGAGAAATCGACCACGATGCCGCCCCGGAAGGCCTGGGCCTGTCCTTCGAGCGAGGTGCCGGTGCCCCAGGCCACGACCGGGACGCGGTGGCGGGCGCAGATGGTCACGACCTCGGCCACCTCGGCGGTGGTCTCGGGATAGACCACGGCATCGGGCGGGCTGGGTGGAAAATGTGATTCGCTCTGGCCATGCAGGGCGAGATCGGACTTGGACAGGGTGATCCGTTGGCCTAGAGAGGATTGGAGGTCGGCGATGGCGCGGGCGATGTCCATGGGGCGGCTTTCTGAGAGGATGGATGGGCGCAGCCTAAAGCGTTTTGGTTTTGCGTTGAAACACCAAAAACGCTTTAAATGTTTGTTTCGTCGCAATTTCGAACCGAGAAAGTCTACCAACTTTCTCTGAAATTGCTTAGTCCATGCCACGCGAAGGTAAAAGTGCGCGCAGGGCGTGAAGGGGAGAGATGCAGGCCGAGGAGCCATCCTTTTGGGGTCAGTTGCGCCGGGGCATGGTCGAGAGCCTGCGCGAGGGTTGGCGTGTGCTGCGCAAGCAGGGCCCGAGCCAGTTTCAATTCTGGTTGATTGCTCTTGGCATAGGCATTGCCGCCGGGTTCGCGGCGCTGCTGTTCCGCAAGGGGATCACCGCCTTGCAGGGGCTGGTTTACGGCACCGGGGATGTGGCGCAACTGCATAGTTTTGCAGAACATCTGCCGTGGTATTGGATTTTGATGCTGCCGATTGCCGGGGGGCTGGTTGTGGGGCTGATCCTGCACCGCTTTACCCCCGATGGGCGGGTGCGTTCGGTCGCGGATGTGATCGAGGGGGCCGCGCTCTATGAGGGGCGTGTGGAGCGGCGCGAGGGGCTGGCCTCGGCGGCGGCGTCGCTGATCACGCTGGGCACAGGCGGTTCTTCGGGGCGCGAGGGGCCGGTGGTGCATCTGGCAGGCGTTATTTCAAGCTGGGTGAGCGAGCGCATCCATGCCGATGGTGTGACGGGGCGCGATCTTTTGGGCTGTGCGGTGGCGGCGGCGGTCTCGGCCTCGTTCAACGCGCCGATTGCGGGGGCGCTCTTTGCGCTGGAGGTGGTGCTCAGGCATTTCGCGGTGCATGCCTTTGCGCCCATCGCCATTGCCAGCGTGGCGGGGACGGTGATCAACCGGCTGGAATTCGGCGGGGTGACGGAATTCGCGCTGCCGCAGGCGAGCGTGCTGGAGTTCTATGCCGAATTGCCGGCGTTTCTGATCCTTGGGCTGATCTGCGGGGTGGTGGCGGCGGCGTTGATGCGGGCGATCTTTCTGGCCGAGGATGTGGCGGGGCATGTGCAGGCGCGGCTGGGGCTGCCGCGCTGGTTGCGGCCCGTGGGGGCGGGGGCGCTGCTGGGTCTCATGGCGATCTGGTTTCCGCATATCATCGGGGTGGGATACGAGACCACCTCGGCGGCGCTGACGGGCAAGCTCTTGTGGCATGAGGCGATGGTCTTTGCCGTGCTCAAGGTGGTGGCGGTGGCGATCACCATTGGCGGGCGGATGGGGGGCGGCGTCTTTTCACCCTCGCTGATGGTCGGCGCGCTGACCGGGCTGGCCTTTGGCTATGTGGCGACGGCGCTCTTGCCGGATGTGTCGGGCGCGCACACGCTCTATGCGCTGGCGGGCATGGGGGCGGTGGCGGCGGCGGTGTTGGGGGCGCCGATTTCAACCACGTTGATCGTGTTCGAGTTGACGGGAGACTGGCAGACCGGGCTTGCGGTGATGGTGGCGGTCTCGACCTCGACGGCACTGGGATCCCGGCTGGTGCGGCGGTCATTCTTTCTGGCGCAGCTGATGCGGCGGGGGATCCGGCTTGCGGCGGGGCCGCAGGATTATCTTTTGGGCATGTTCCGGGTGGCCAAGGTGATGCGCACGCCGGATGACGCGCGGGCGGCGGATGCGGATCAATGCTGGTCGTTGATCGAGCAGGGGGTGTATCTCGATGTGACCGCTACGCTGGAACAGGCGATGCCGCTCTTTGAGCGGGCGACTGTGCCCTTTGTGCCGGTGGTCACGCTCTCTGGGGGGGATCAGCCGCCCGAATTGTCGGGCGCGCTGTTTCATGTTGATGCGCTCAAGGCCTATAACCGCGCTTTGGCGGCGGTGTCGGCGGAAGAGCATAGTTGAACGGGGTCAGAGCCGTTCGACGGTCACGGAGTCGGTCGCGTAAAAGGCGATGTGATCCTTGATCTCGGCCACCTCGGGCTTGGGTGCCTCATAGCTCCAGGCTGCGTTTTGAAGCGTCTGGCTCTTGGTGATGATCGAATAGAAGCGCGCGTCGCCCTTGTAGGGGCAATGGCTGAATTGTTCGGTTTCATCGAGAAAGGCCATGGCGATGTCGCCGCGCGGGAAATAGATCACGAAGGGGTAATCGCCTTCGGTCAATTCCAGCGCATTGCGGCTCTCGCCCAGAACGGCGCCACCGGCGCGCACACTCCAGGTGCCTTCGGCTTTGCGAATCGTTATTCGTGCCATCGTCCATCCCCTTGTTATCGTGATCGTGTTTTTGGTCTGACGCAGGAACCTAACAGGAATATGTCAGCCTGTCTGCGTTACTTTGTCCAACCATAGCCGGGCTGAGGGCGAAAGCAGAGGGCCAATCTTGTCGCGGCAGGCGGTGTGATAGGTATTTAGCCAGTCAGCTTCGGGTTTGGTGAGCAGAGTGTCGTCGATGAGGCGGGTATCTATCGGGGTATAGGTCAGTGTTTCGAACCCAAGCTGGGTTGCCCCGTCGCCGCCTGGCAGCGGGTCGAGTGCCGTCACCACGATGAGATTCTCGATTCGGATGCCAAAAGCGCCCTCGCGGTAATAGCCCGGCTCGTTCGAGAGAATCATCCCCGGTTCAAGCGGTGTGTCCGAGAGGCGCGAGAGGCGTTGCGGGCCTTCGTGGACGCAAAGATGCACGCCGACCCCGTGGCCGGTGCCATGGGCGTAATCCTGATCCGCGAGCCAGAGGGGGGTGCGCGCGATGGCGTCGAGGTCGCGCCCCGCAAGGCCACGCGGGAAGCGCAGGCGCGAAATGGCGATCATGCCCTGCAACACGCGGGTGAAGGCGGCGCGCTCATCCGCGCCGGGGCTGCCTATGGGCAGGGTGCGGGTGATGTCGGTGGTGCCATCAAGATATTGCCCGCCGCTGTCGAGCACGAGCAACTCGCCGTCCAGCAGGCGGCGGTTGCTGGCCTCGGTCACGCGGTAATGCGGCAGCGCGCCGTTGGGGCCGGAGCCTGCGATGGTGTCAAAGCTGATGTCGAGGAGTTTTCCGGTGGCGACGCGGCAGGTCTCAAGCCGCCGCACCACGTTGATTTCGGTGAGCGTGCCGGGGGATTGCGCATCGAACCACGCCAGAAATTCGCACATCGCCGCCCCGTCGCGCAGATGCGCGGCGCGGGTGGCGGCAATCTCGGCAGGGGTTTTGCGCGCCTTGGGCAGGATGCAGGGATCAGCGCCCCAGACATGGGGCACCTCTGCGGCATCGAGCACCTGCACCACGCGCAGGGGCACGCTGGCGCGGTCAAGGCGCACCGGCCCCGGCAGGGCGGCAAGGGCTGTCGCGAAGGCGTCGGGGGGGCTGAGGGTGATCTCGGGTCCAAGATGCGCGCGGGCGGTGGCGTCGAGCTTGGCGGGGTCGGTGAAGAGGGCGGCGCGCCCGTCATCGTGCAGGATGGCAAAGCCCTGTGCGACCGGGTTGCGCGGGATGTCGCGGCCCCGGATGTTGAAGAGCCACGCGATGGAATCGGTGAGGGTGAGCACCGCCGCTGTCTGACCAGCCTTGCGCAGGGTTTCGGCCAAGGTTGTGCGCTTGTCGGTATGGCTGGCCCCGGCGAGGGTGTCGGGCCAAGGGGTGATGGCCCCCTGAGGGGGCGCGGGACGGTCGGGCCAGATGCTGTCGATCAGGTTGGCGTGGGGTTTGAGAGTGATGGCGCTGCCGGTCAGCGCCTCT
>JBLRXE010000205.1:0-5086 GCA_047920895.1 Roseovarius sp. | reverse complement strand
GGGCCTGCTCGCCTTCGGCGATGCGATCAAGGCCAGTGCCGCCAAAGGGGTGGCGAAGCTCAGGGCGCAGGGCATCGCCACCGTCATGCTCAGCGGCGACAACCGCGGCGCGGCCGAAGCTGCCGCCAGGGCGCTCGGCATCGATCGGGTACTGGCCGAGGTGCTGCCGGCCGACAAGGCCGCCCACGTGGGCCAGCTGAAATCCGCGGGCGGGACGGTGGCGATGGTGGGCGACGGCGTCAACGACGCGCCCGCGCTGGCGGCTGCCGATGTGGGCGTCGCCATGGGCGCGCGGGGGGCTGCGGCCTCGGCCGAGGCCGCCGATGTGGTGCTGCTGGTGGACCGGATCGACCGGCTGGGACCGGGGATCGAGATCGCGCACGCCGCACGCCGGATCGCCGTCGAAAGCGTCGTCGCGGGGATCGGTCTTTCGGTGTTGGGCATGATCGCTGCCGCTTTCGGGTATCTGACGCCGGTGCAGGGTGCCCTGTTGCAGGAGGTGATCGACGTTGCCGTCATTCTGAACGCCCTGCGCGCCCTGCGCATCGCGCCGCGTGAACCATCTCTTGTTTGTTTGCCGGACACTCAGCCAGTGCGCCGTGGTGCGCGGGCAAAGATTGCCGGGTGACATGCACCAGGTCTTGCGCGTTGGATTGTCCGCCTCTTCAGGGGTTGGGTTCGAGGTCTTGAGGCAACAAATCCCTGAGCTTGACGCGCTGGATCTTGCCGGAGGGGCCTTTGGGCAACTCGTCCAGAAAATGGATGTGGTCAGGACACTTGAAGGCGCCCAGCCGGTCCGCGCAGAGCGTCAACAGAGCTTCGGGCGTCAGCGCCGAGCCGCTTTTGACCGCGACCGCGGCCTCGACCCGTTCACCGTAGCGCGGGCAGGGGCGGGCGAAGGCTGCGGCCTCGACCACATCGGGATGGGCATAGAGCACCTCGTCGATCTCGCGCGGGGCGATATTTTCGCCCCCCTTGATGATCAACTCCTTGAGGCGCCCGGTGACAAAGAAATACCCGTCTGCGTCTTTGCGCCCAAGATCGCCGGTCCGCAACCAGCCATCGGGGGTGAAACTGTCGCGCGTGGCCTCTGGGTTGCGCAGGTATTCCAGCATCACATTCGGGCCCTTGACGATGATCTCGCCCTCTTGACCGGGCGGTAACGGGCGCATGTCCGGTCCCGCCACTTCGGCCCGGTTGCCATAGGCGATGCCCGGAGAACCGACCTTGCGGGTGGCGGGGGGCAAGGGGTTGGAGAGTATTTGCGCCGATGTCTCTGTGAGTCCCATTGTCTCGATGATGGGCACATGGAACCGGGCCTCAAAGGCCGCATGGACCTCGACCGGCAAGGGCGATGAGGCAGAGCGGCCAAACCGCAGGCGCGCGCGGGTCTCGGGATCGGGCGCGGTGTCGCCATGCAGCAGATGCGAGATGATGGTGGGCACGACCGAGAACCAGGTGGCGCGCGTCTCGGCGGCCTGCGCCCAGAAGCGGCTGGCAGAGAACCGGGCGCACATCGCCAGTTGCCCGCCCGACACAAGCGCGCCCATGACCGACACACAAAGACCATTGATATGATAGACCGGCAGCACGCATAGCCCGGTGTCCCCAGGCGAGAGGTCATGGGCGATGGTTGTGGTCCATCCGCCTGCCAGCAGGCTCGATTGCGTATGCACGACCCCCTTGGGCCGCCCGGTGGTGCCTGAGGTATACATCAGGAGCGCGTGATCGTCGGCCGAGACCGGATGCAGGGCGGTGTCCGGGGCGTCCTCGGTCATGCTCAGGTCGGCAATGCGACCGTCGGGATTGACCCGTTGGAACACCTCTTTTTGCGAGGGATGCACAAAGGCCACCCGCGCCCCCGAATGATCGAGCGCATAGCCGATCGCCTCTGCTCCGGCCACGAGGTTGATCATGGTGGCGCGAAAGCCGCCGTAAAGGACGCCGTAGAGCGCCTCGATCGCCGCCTGCCCGTTGGGTTGCAGGATCGCCACGCTTTCGCTGCGCGCGACCCCCCTGGCGGTCAATAGCCCCGCAATCGACCGGGCGCGGGCGCGCAATTCGGGCCAGTCGATGGCGGTGCCCTCATCGGGAAAGGACATGGCCGCGCCGCCGGCCTCGGCGCGGGCGTCGATCCAGTCGCGCAGCGTGCCCTCAGGCGGGGTGTCGCGGCCTAGCGTCATTGTCCGGCTACCTGCCAGTAGCCGCCGAAAATCTCGTCGAGCGTCGGCTCTCTGGGCGGGATTTCCCGCACGATCTTGGTGGTTTGCAGAAAATGCCGCCAATTTAGGTTGTCGTCGATGGAATTGCCCCCCCAACTGCCGCAGCCCATCGACAGCGAAAACGGCAGGCCATTGTTGAAGGCGCCCCCGGTTGCAAAGCAATGCGCCTGATTGACGATCACCCGGCAGGTGGGCAGCGTGGCGCCAAGGTGGCGCGCGCGGGCGTCATCGGCGCTGTGCAGGCCCACGGAATGACCGGCCCCCTGATGGGTGAGGATGCGCGCGACGATCCCGGCCGCCGCCCCGAAATCAGAGGCGCGGTAGAGGGCCAGAACGAGGCTCAGCTTTTCGCCCGAGAGGGGATGCTCCGGTCCGATACCGCGCGTTTCCACCGCAACAAGGCGGGTTCCCTGCGGCACGCGCCCCGCGAGGCCAAGGGCCGCGATCATGCGGTCTGCATCCTGTGCGATCACCGCGCGGTTGAGATGGCCGTCAGGCCAAAGTCGCGCCACGATCTCGTCGGCATCGCGCTCTGGAACCAATGCGCCGCCCTCGCGGGCCAGGGCCACGACAAAGGCGTCATAGACCGCATCCACCACCACGACGGCATTCTCAGAGGAACAGGAGGTGGCGTTGTCAAAGGTCTTGGAGGCTGCGATCCTGGCGGCTGCCGCCGCAAGATCGGCGGTCTCGTCCACGATGACGGTCACATTGCCCGCGCCCACCCCGATTGCGGGCGTGCCGCAGGTATAGGCGCGGCGCACATTGTCCTGACTGCCGGTGACGACGACCAGATCGGAGAGTTCCAGCATACGTTGTGTCTTGGCCTTGGAGCCTGGGGCGGGCAGCATCTGGACCAGATCGGGATCGAGGCCGATCTTGCCAAACTCGGCATGGATATGTTCGAGCAGCCGCGCGCAGGTCGGCACCCCCTTGGGCGAGGGCGACAGCACGATGGCATTGCCGCATTTGAGCGCGTTGATGATGTTGTTGGCCGGGGTTGCGCCGGGGTTGGTCGAGGGCACAACGGCGCCGATCACCCCGATGGGGCGGGCGATTTCGGTGATGCCGGTGGCAGGGTCGTCGCGGATCACGCCATATGTCCGGGCGTTCGCGATGTCGCGCATGAGGCCCAGGGTCTTACGATGGTTCTTGATGATCTTGTCGGGCACATTGCCTATGCCGGTGGTGGCCACCGACAGCTCCGCCAGGGCGCGGTTGCGCGCAGGTTCCATGATCGCCCAGGCCACCGCCTGCGCCGCCCGGTCATAGCACTCTTGCGATCCGCCCGCCTCATAGGCGCGTTGCGCGGCCCGGGCGCGGGCCATGATCTGTTCGACAGCGGCGCTTTCGTCGGATGCAGTCATCATCGGTTCCTCTGGCGTTTATGCAGGGCGGGCGTGCCGCCCTGCGCGATAGATCCATGCGGTCGGATCAAAGCCCGGACAAGAGGGCAGTCAGCGTTTTCTGGCGGGCGGTCCACATTTCGATCACCTCGTCACGGGTCATGATCTTCATCGGCGATCCGCCCGCCTCCATCTGCTTGACCACGGTCGGATCAGCGAACATGGCCGGAACCACCTCGGCCAGCTTGTCGATTACCTCTTGCGGCGTGCCCTTGGGCACCATGATGCCGCGATAGTTCACGCTGGAATTGTCGATGTCATAGCCCGCCTCCTGCAAGGTCGGCACATCGGGCAGGAACGCGCTGCGCCCGGTATCGAACACGCCCAGGATCTTGACGTTTCCGGCGTTGGCGGCGCGATACGCGTCCGACAGATTGTTGACGCCGCCCTTCACCTCGCCGGCAATCACGGCCTTCATGGCACCCGCGCCGCCGGAATTATTGGGGATATACGCCAGCTTGACCCCGGCTGCCGCTTCGAGTTGCAGGGCAGCGATATGGTGGCCCACGAACAGGCCAGCCCCCGAAAAGGTCAGCTTGCCAGGGTTTTCCTTGGCCCAGGCCACCACATCCTGCATCGAGTTGAATGCGCTGTCCGCGCCCACGACAAACACCGCAGGGTCGGCCCCCCAATTGGCAATCGGCTCGAAGCTGTCCGCACTATATTCGACACCGCCCTCGATCGACTGGGCGATGAAATGCGGGATGTTGTAGACGCCAAGGGCGTAGCCATCCGCCGGGGCCTGTGTCGCCAGCCAGTTCCAGCCGACACGCCCGCCCGCACCCGGCTTGTTGATGATGGCAATGGGCTGCCCGAGCATGTCCTCATTGCCCGCGGTCATGGTCACGATCCGCGCTTGAAAGTCAGTGGCGCCGCCCGCGCCATAACTGACCATCATCATCACGGGACGGTCCGGGTAATCCTGTGCCACAGCGGGGGCCGCCGCGAGCATGAGGGCCGCTGCAAACCCTTTGAGTATCTTGGTCATGGTCTTTTCCTCCCTTGATTTTCAGTATCCGGATCGCTCCGGCGGTCTTAGAAAAACAGGCCGCGTGGCGTGAACACGCTGAGCAGCCTGGCAAAGAGCAGATACATCACGAGGATGAATCCGACCGTGATCACGACCCGGCGGACCCAGCTTTTGACCTCGCCATGCGGAGCCGGATCATAGAGGCTGAGCAGCGCGAAAAAGGCCAGTGCGCTGCCGCTGTAGAACCCAAGCGTCTCGGCCGCCCAGAAGATGTAGATCACCGCAACCATCAGCCCCGGCACGATGTTGAGAACCATGGTCCGGCCAATTCCGGTTCCGGCCCGCGACAGGCCCAGAACCGCCCGGCCAAAGGTCCAGAGCGCCAGCACCACGAAGATGCTGGAAATCAGCCTTGGAAACAGGAACGCCTGTGCCGGTTGCTGCGTAAAGCTGACGTAGCAGACCCAGAGACCAAGGGCGGCGATGGC
>JBLRXE010000204.1:0-5100 GCA_047920895.1 Roseovarius sp. | reverse complement strand
GGTCTTCGGACATGGAAAATCCTCTGGTAGCACCCAGACGCGGATGCGGCATACGGTCAGATAAGGGAATACAAAAGCCACCAGGACGGTAACCCAGTGCTTGCATAGGCAAATTGCCCGGTCACGTCAATCCAACTCAGAATTTCACCACGACCGACAGCACAATTACCACCATCGCCAGCGTCGGAACTTCATTCATCATACGATGTTGCCGCCCCGTCCGCGTATTATTTCCCACGGCAAATTCCTTCCGCCGTTGGCTCAGCCAGATATGAAACCAAGTCATGGTCATAATCCCAGCCAGCTTGCTATAGGGCCAAACCGATCCCCAATCGACAATCCCCGGCGTCATCACCAGCAAGAGGCCAAAACCCCAGGTCGCGATCATCGAAGGCCGCATGATATACCGCAAGAGCTTGTATTCCATCACCTGAAATACACTGTCCCGGCTATCCCCTGGCTCTGATTGCTCCGTGTGATATACAAAGAGACGCGGCAAATAAAACAGCCCGGCCATCCAGGCAATCACCGACATGATATGCATCGCCTTGATCCAGGGATAGGCCATGCTCAAAACGTCACCCATGTAAATCTCCGATCCATTCTTGGCCTTCTTAAATATTAAGATAGATATAAGAAAGATTGTAGTTGGATGTAGGGCGGCCCAAACCTGTGGATACTATGATGGCCCACAGGATCATCCCCAACGGGATAACCCTGTGGATAGCTTGGTCTAAATTCATGATCCGGCGTATTCTGCGTCTCATTATCATTTTATTATCAATTACTTCCATGAAAAAATACCAATTCAGAACCAATCTTTTGCCTTGGGATAACCCAGAGGGATCCATAGCATCCCAAAGTCTGACTTGTTCTTTCCCACAGCCTGAGAACTTCCGGCAAACCCTCCTCGAACGCCGCCTTGTCCCCAGACCCCCGTGCGGGATGGATTTCTCCGGCAATTGTTCCTAAACATTCAGGCACGTTGTTCTTCAGGTTATCCACATGCACGCATCGCTCATTCTCGCCTCCGGTTCCACAATTCGCCAGAGCCTCTTGCGCAACGCGGGGCTCGCCTTCGATAGCGTCACCCCCCGTGTAGATGAAGAAAGCCTGCGCGCCGCCCTTCTGGCAGAGGGCGCCAAACCTCGCGACATCGCCGACGCCCTGGCAGAGCTCAAGGCAACCAAGATCAGCGCCCGTTATCCCACAGCCCTCGTGATCGGTTGCGATCAGGTGCTTGACCTTGCGGGTGCCCTGCTTTCCAAACCCGACACTGTCGATCAGGCCCGCGCCCAGCTCTGCGCCATGCGCGGCAAACGCCATGATCTCTTGTCAGCGGTCGTGATCTGTCAGGCAGGCCGCCCTCTCTGGCGTCACATCGGCATCGCGCGCATGACCGTCCGCCCCTTTACCGACGCGTGGCTTGATGGCTATCTCTCCCGCAACTGGCCCGATATCGCTGAAAGCGTCGGTGCTTACAAACTTGAGGCCGAAGGCGTCCGCTTGTTCTCTCGCGTGGATGGTGATTATTTTACGGTGCTTGGCTTGCCGCTGCTCGATCTTCTGTCCTTTCTCACCCTCCGAGGAGACCTCCAACAATGAGCGATGACAAAAAGCCTCTCGCCAGAATTCCCCTGGCAGGCGTGATCGGATCGCCCATCGCTCATTCGAAATCGCCGCAACTGCATGGCCACTGGCTGAAAACCAACGGCATCGCGGGCTATTACATTCCCATGGATGTCAGCGCCGATGATTTGGCCGATGTGTTACAAACCTTGCCCAAAATGGGCTTTGTCGGCGTCAATATCACCGTCCCGCACAAGGAACGCGCGCTGGCTCTGGCCGATCTCGTGACCGACCGCGCCACGCTGATCGGCGCGGCCAATACGCTTATCTTTCGCAAGGATGGCAAACTGCACGCCGACAATACAGATGGCTATGGGTTCATCCAGAACCTGCGCCAGAACGCCCCCGCCTGGCGCCCCGAGGGTGGCCCTGCCGCCGTGCTCGGTGCCGGCGGCGCTGCCCGTGCGGTGGTGGCCTCGCTTCTTGACGTCGGTGTGCCAGAGATTTTCCTTTCCAACCGCACCCGCATCCGCGCCGAGGCGTTGCAAGCCGAGTTTGGCACGCGTCTGACGGTCGTCGATTGGGTGCAAGCCGGCAATATGCTGGAAGAGGCAACCACAGTCGTCAACACCACCTCCCTTGGCATGTTGGGCAAGCCCCCGCTGCGCGTGCCGCTCGATGGATTGCGGCGTGAGGCGCTGGTCACGGATCTGGTCTATGCACCCCTCAAGACGCGCTTTCTGATCGAGGCTGAGAAAATGGGCTGCGCCACCGTCGATGGGCTTGGCATGCTCCTGCATCAGGCCGTGCCCGCCTTCGAACGCTGGTTTGGCGTCCGTCCGATTGTGGATAGCGCAACCCGTGCCGCCGTGTTGCGATGACCGTTCTCATCGGTCTGACCGGCTCCATCGGAATGGGCAAATCAACTACCGCCCGCCTATTTGCCAATGAGGGCTGCCCGGTCTGGGATGCCGATGCCGCTGTCCACCGTCTCTACGCCTCTGGCGGTGCCGCAGTGGCGCCCATGGCCAAGGCGTTTCCCGAGGCGATTGAGGACGGGGCCATCTCCCGCCCCCGGCTCAAGGCGATCATGTCCCGCGATCCATCGGCCCTCGCCCGGATCGAGGCCATCGTGCATCCGCTTGTCGCGCAGGATCGTGCGGATTTTGTACAAAATCATCGTAAGGATCTTACAGATCTTACAACGCAGGCACCCATCCTTGTGCTCGACATTCCCCTGCTGTTCGAGACCGGCGCGGACGGCGCCATGGACTACACCGTCGTGGTCAGCGCTCCACCTGAGGTGCAGCGCGCCCGTGTGCTGGACCGCGGCACCATGACGCCCGAACATTTTGAAAATATTTTGCAAAAACAAATGCTTGACGCCGAAAAACGGGCGCGCGCCGATTATGTGATCAACACTGACACCCTTGAATCCGCGCGCGCACAGGTGCAGGCTGTTCTGCGTGACATACGGCAAAGGATAGCGCATGCGTGAAATCGTCCTCGACACGGAAACCACTGGTTTTGAACCAGAATCCGGCGATCGTATCGTCGAGATCGGCGCGATTGAGCTTTATAATCACATGCCTACGGGCCGCACCTTCCACAAATACATCAACCCGCAACGTGCCATGCCCGAAGGGGCCTTTGCCGTGCATGGTCTGGGGGATGATTTCTTGCGGGACAAGCCCTTATTTGTTGAAATTGCACAGGAATTTCTTGATTTCGTGCAGGATGCACGGCTCGTCATCCACAACGCTGCCTTTGATATGAAGTTTCTCAATGCTGAATTGGGCTGGCTCAGGCTGCCCCAATTGCCTTGGGAACGAGCCATCGACACGCTAGCGATCGCGCGCCAGAAATTCCCCGGCTCTCCAGCCTCTCTCGATGCGCTATGTCGCAGATTTCAAATAGATAATTCGGCCCGAACCTTGCACGGTGCTCTGCTTGACTCCGAGATTTTGGCCGAGGTTTATCTGGAATTGATTGGGGGCCGCCAACCTGATTTCGTGTTGGCGACGGGTTCCACCGCAAAATCTGGTGGTGCGCCCGAAACAGCCAGGTGGCGGCCAACCCCAAGACCCGTGCCCCTCACACCGCGCCTGACCGCCAAAGAGGTCGCCGCCCATCAAGCCTTTGTGGACAAGATGGGCGAGACGGCGCTCTGGCGCAAACTCTCTTAGGCGTCGGCTTTCGGCGCAGCTGTCTCGGCCTGGCGACGCACAAGCTCGTTGCGATAAAGCTGAACGAAATCAATATTTTCAAGGTTCAGCGGCGGGAAGCCCCCGTCATGCGTCACATCGCTCACGATCCGCCGGATGAACGGAAACACCATGCGCGGACACTCGATCAAGAGGAATGGATGCAGCTGCTCATCCGGCACGCCCTCGATGTGGAACACCCCGACATATTCCAGCTCCAACACGAACAAAACCTCGTTTGCCGCCTTGTTGCGCGAGTTGATGGTCAATTTGACCACTACCTCATATTGATGCTCTACGCTGCGTTTCTTGACATCCAGGTTGACAGCCACCTGTACATCAGGCTGAACCTCCCCCCCCGTGCCCCGCTGAGCCAGCACATTTTCAAAGGACATATCGCGAATGAATTGCGATAGGATATTCATTTTCAACTGCGGCGCGGTTTGCGCGGCGCCATTTTCCTGCTCGGCCATGAAAACCTCCTGAAGGCATAATCTCGGCCTTCCCTTAGCAGCCAACGGGGCTTGCCTCAATGCCCATCCTGCGCGGGGGCTGGATTGAGAATCTCCACCGCTTCAAACAAACACTTGCGAAAGAAGGGCTTGGCCAACACAAGATTATGTTCTTCATTTCCCAAAAGGTCTAGAATTGCCTTCTTTGATCTGCTCGTCATGAGGATCACTGGCACCTGCGTTAGTCCGCTGCGGATATACTCCATCTCGCGCGGCACCACCGCTGATTCACCGATGTGATCGACATCTACAATCAACAAGGACCACCTTTCTGGCCGCGCAATCAGATCCCCGATCAACGTGTCATGGTCCGAACACAAATGCACCTCGAAATTAAACTCTGCCAGCCATTCGCAGCACTTGCGACTGTTTCGGTCGCTCGCCGCGCTCATCGCTACTCGCCGGATCTGGTTGAGACTCTCCGCTTTTGGCTGATAGGACACCCAGACAGGCGCCGCCGCATCTATAATCTGATCGTTAGCCTCCTCCCAACTATTTGTTTTGTATGAGATTCGTGGCTTCCGCGCAGGCCTTGACATATAATAGCCTCCCAGCATGATAAGGATGAAACCGACTTGCACCACATAGGCAACGAAAATTGCCCACCAGAATGACGCGATCCAAAAAAACGATGCAGCAAAGACCAAAATTGCAACAACGACGCCCAGCAAGACCATGGTCAACGCAAACCCCGGTTTGGACCTCTCGGATACACACAGGGTGGCGCGGCCTTTGGCAGATGCAAAATCTGGCGTCGCGTCGAAAGGCGGTATGATGATCTTATTGCCCAAGCTACTCTCAGTCGGTGGTTCACT
>JBLRXE010000203.1:0-5100 GCA_047920895.1 Roseovarius sp. | reverse complement strand
CAGGCCTATTTCGAGGATTGCTTTGGCCGCGCGTGGTTCAAGCTGACCCACCGTGATCTGGGCCCCCGGACCCGCTACATCGGACCGGACGCCCCGCAAGAGGATCTGATCTGGCAAGACCCTATCCCGGCGGGCTCGACTGGCTACGATGTTGCCGCCGTAAAGGCCAGGATCGCCGCAAGCGGCCTGAGCCTGTCGGACATGGTTGCAACCGCTTGGGACAGCGCCCGCACTTTCCGTGGCTCTGACCTGCGTGGAGGTGCCAACGGCGCGCGCATCCGTCTTGCCCCGCAAAAGGATTGGGACGGCAACGAGCCTGCCCGCCTTGCGCGCGTTCTGGCGGCGCTCGAACCGATCGCGGCGGAAACCGGCGCAAGCGTGGCGGATGTGATCGTTCTGGCGGGCAATGTCGGGATCGAACAGGCGGCCAAGGCCGCAGGGTTCGACACCCAAGTGCCCTTTGCCCCCGGTCGCGGCGATGCCACCCAGGAGATGACCGATGCCGCCTCCTTTGAGGTGCTGGAGCCGCTCGCAGATGGTTTCCGCAACTGGCTCAAGAAGGACTATGTCGTCGCTCCCGAGGAAATGCTGCTCGACCGGGCACAGCTCATGGGCCTCAGCGCACATGAGATGACCTGCCTCATCGGCGGCATGCGGGTTTTGGGCACCAACCACGGCGGTACGGCGCATGGCGTCTTTACCGACAAGGTTGGGGCGCTGACGACCGACTTCTTCACCACGCTCACCGACATGAGCTACAAGTGGGAGCCGAATGGCGATGGCACCTACAACATCGTGGATCGCAAGTCGGGCGCGGTAAAACACACCGCCACCCGTGTCGATCTGGTGTTCGGGTCCAACTCCATCCTGCGCGCCTATGCCGAGATCTATGCACAGGACGACGCCCCCGAGAAATTCGTGCTCGATTTCGTCGCCGCATGGGCCAAGGTGATGAACGCCGACCGCTTCGATCTGGCCTGATTGATCCCCGGCAATATGACAAACGGCGCGGCGAGAAATCGCCGCGCCGTTTTGTTTCCGGCCCCTTGATCGCTTTTGATTCGGAAACATTCGGGCTATTCTAAGGGTAGAGCCGCAGCACAAGGGGCCAAGTCATGCGAGCAGTATATATCGGACTATTGAGCTTTCTGATCGGGGCACCTCCGGTGCTTGCCGGGGCGGTTGATCAATCCTTACGACCCCAATTGCGGCCCGGCTCAGGCCTCATTACGGCCGCCGCGATTGTTTCAAGTGACCTTCCAGTGCGCAGCCTCCGGCCGCAAATGCGCCCTGCTGGTGTGTCAGAGACCGCCATCGTGCCGGTAAACGCCAATCCACGCTTTGACAATTGGGTTGCCGGGTTCCGGGGTCGCGCCCTGTCGCAGGGGATCAGCGGGCAGGTGTTCGACCGCGCCTTTCGCGGCGTAACCTTCAACCCCGAGATCGTGTCCAAGGACCGCAACCAGTCGGAATTCAAACGCGAGATCTGGGATTACCTCGACAGCGCCGTCTCGCCCGTCCGGGTCCGCAACGGGCAAGAGGCGCTGCGCCAGAACCGCCGCGCACTGGAACGGATCGAGGCGCATTACGGCGTGGAAAAAGAGGTGGTCGCCGCCGTTTGGGGGATGGAGAGCACCTATGGCGAGCGGCTGGGCGATCTGCCGCTGATCCAGTCGCTGGCCACGCTGGCCTATGACGGGCGGCGCGGCGCGTTCTTTGAAAAACAACTCATCGCCGCCTTGCAGATTCTGCAATCGGGCGATGTGACGCCAGAGAACATGAAGGGTTCTTGGGCCGGGGCCATGGGCCATACGCAGTTCATGCCCACCTCTTACCTTGCCTATGCGGTGGATTTCACCGGCGATGGCAAGCGCGACATCTGGTCGGACAACCCCACCGACGCCCTCGCCTCGACCGCCGCCTATCTGAAACGCTTTGGCTGGACCAAGGGCCAGCCTTGGGGTGTCGAAGTGCAAGTGCCGCGTGGCTTCAGCGCCGGGGCGGCCAAGGCCAAGCGCCTGCCGTCACAATGGGCGGCGCAAGGCGTGGTCGGCATGGATGGGCGCGCGGTGCGCGATTACGGCAATGCCTCGATCCTGCTGCCTGCGGGGATTCAGGGACCGGCCTTCATGGTCTTTGACAATTTCGGCGTGATCAAGCGCTACAACAATTCCGATGCCTATGCGATGGGCGTGGGGCATCTCTCGGACCGGATTGGCGGCGGGCCTGAAATCCGGGGGGCCTGGCCACGCGGCTATAATCCGCTGTCCTTTGACGAAAGGATGGAGATGCAGCGCCGCCTGCAACGCAAGGGCTTTGCCATCGAAAAGATCGACGGCATCATCGGCCCCAACACGATCAACGCCATTCGCGCCTATCAGCAATCCGTGGGGGTGGCGCCGGATGGCCTGCCGTCGCAGGAACTGCTGGCGCTGCTCAAACGCTCGTGAGCGTGGGAGCAGGAAAACAGGACGATCTGGCGGGCCTCATCTGCTGTCCGACCTGCGATCTGGTCTATACCGCACCCCGCGTGGCGATGCGGCAACGCGCGATCTGTGCGCGCTGTCATACGGTGCTGATCGCGCCCCGGCGCAAGGCGGGCAAACAGTTGATTGCTCTGGCGCTGACGGTGCTGATCCTGATTGTGGCGGCGGTGCTCTTTCCGTTTCTGTCGATCGGCGCGGGTGGGCTGCACCATGACGCCTCGATCCTTCAGGCGGCCTTTGTGTTCGAGGGCGGGCTGTCGGTGCTGGCGGTGGCGGTGCTTTTCTTTATCGTGGTGATCCCGGCGCTGCGCCTGGTCCTGCTGATCTATGTGCTTGTCCCCATCATCCGCGACCGCCCGCCCGCGCCATTGGCGCGCCCTGCCTTTCGCCTGTCAGAGGCGCTCGTGCCGTGGTCCATGGCCGAAATTTTCGCCATCGGCTGCGCCGTTGCCTTGGTCAAGCTGAGCGATCTGGCCGATGTGGCCTTTGGTCCGGCGGCGTGGATGTTCGCGGTGCTGGTGGTGCTGGTGGTGGCGACCGATAGCCTGATGTGCCGCTATTCGATCTGGGCCTCGCTGGACACATGAGAACCGCGCGCGACATGGGGCTGGTCGGCTGCACCCGTTGCATGCGGGTGGCACCGCAAGGCACGGCGCTCTGTCCGCGATGCGGCAGCGCCTTGCACTCCCGCGATCCGGTCGCGCTGCAAAAGGTCTGGGCATGGTGGCTCTTGGGTCTTGGTTGCTATATCCCTGCCAATCTCTATCCGATGCTCGAGACGCGCACGCTTGTCAGCACGCAGTCCGACACCATCGTGGGCGGTGCCGTGACTTTGGCGCAGCATGGCAATTGGGGGGTCGCGTTCATCATTCTGGTGGCCAGCGTGGTGATCCCGGTGGCCAAGTTCATCGTGCTGGCCGGTCTGGCCTTTGGTGTCTGGCGCGGCTCGCGTCTGTCGCAGGCGCGGCGACATCTGCTTTATGAGGTGGTGGAATACATCGGGCGCTGGTCCATGATCGACGTTTTCGTCGTGGCGATCCTGTCCTCACTGGTGCAATTGCAGGCGCTGGCCACGATCACACCGGGGCGCGCCACCCTGTTTTTCGCCCTTTCGGTGATTTTCACCATGCTTTCGGCGCAGAGTTTTGATAGCCGGATGATCTGGGACAGCGCCCGCCGACCCGCCGACCGAGAGGACCGCCAACCGTGACCCAAGACGCCACACAACCGCCAGAGCCGCCCGTGACCGCCATCGGGCGCAGCCTCATGGACCGGATCTCGGCGATCTGGCTGGTGCCGCTGGCCGCGCTGGTCGTCGTGCTGGTCGTAGCATGGCAGACCTATGCCGAACGTGGGCCGCTGATCGAGATCTCCTTCGACAATGCATCGGGCGTGCGCGCGGGCGCGACCGAATTGCGCTACCGCGATGTCACGGTCGGGATGGTCGAGGACGTGAGCTTTGCCCCGGGCCTGGACCGGGTGCTGGTCAAGGTCCGCGTGGATCCGGAGGTCGCGCCCTATATCGACCGCGACGCACAATTCTGGGTGGTGCGCCCACAGGTTTCGGCACGGGGGGTGACGGGCCTCGGGACAGTGCTGTCGGGGGTCTATATCGAGGGGCTGTGGGACAATAGCCCCGGTGCGGCGGTCACGCGCATCACCGGCCTGCCCGATGCCCCGCTGGAACGCGTCGGGCAGGATGGTCTGCGCGTGCTGCTGCGAGCGCAGGGCCGCGCCGCGCTGGTCGAGGGCGCGCCGGTCGTCTATCGCGGCATCGAGGTGGGGCGCATCGGGCGGCCGCGCATCACCGCCGATGGGGCGTCAGCCGAGGCCGAGGCGCTGATCTTTGCCCCGCATGACCGGCTGATCAACAGTGCCACGCGCTTCTGGGACACGTCCGGGTTTTCCTTTTCGCTTGGCCCCGGCGGCGCCAAGCTCGATTTTTCCTCGGTTGCGGCGCTGGTATCAGGCGGCGTGACCTTCGAGACGATGATTTCCGGCGGTGCCCCGGCGCAGGCCGGGGATGACTATACCGTCTATCCCGAGGAATCCACCGCGCGTGCCAGCCTGTTTCGTGGCGATGACACCGAGATTCTGACACTGTCGGCGGTGTTCGAGGACAATATAGCCGGTCTGAGCGTCGATGCCCCGGTGGAATGGACCGGGCTGCGTATCGGTCAGGTGAGCGCGCTGAATGGGGTGGTGGATTCCGAGCGGTTCGGTGATGGTCGGGTGCGGCTTCTTGTCAATCTGGCAATCCGCCCCGGCCGATTGGGGCTGGAGGGGGGCGCGGGACGCGATGCCGCCCTTGCCTATCTGCACGAGAGCGTGGCGGCGGGCCTGCGCGCGCGCCTTGCCTCTGCCTCGCTCCTGACCGGCGGGCTCAAGGTCGAACTGGTCGAAATCGCCGATGCGCCCCCTGCCGAAATCGAGACTTTGGAGAGTGGCGACCTGCTCATCCCCTCCACCGAAAGCGAGATCACCGATGTCTCGGCCACTGCCGAGGGTGTTTTCCAGCGCATCAACGCCTTGCCGGTCGAAGAGGTGATGTCCGAAGCCATCGCCTTGATGCAAAACGCGAATGCGCTGATATCGAGCACCGATACCCGTGCCG
>JBLRXE010000202.1:0-5103 GCA_047920895.1 Roseovarius sp. | reverse complement strand
CGCTGGGACCGCAAGACATCGCGCAGGCGCTGGAACAGGCGGGGATCGCGCCCGAGGGCGATCCGGCGGCACTGGCGGAATTGTCGGGCGGGTCTGTCGGGGCTGCTGTGCGGCTGCTCAATCTTGGTGGTCTCAAGCTCTATTCGGAACTCGTTGGCCTGATGGAGAGCCTGCCGCGCCTTGACCGCCCCCGCGCCCTGCGACTGGCTGAGGCGGCGGCGACGCGGGGTGCGGAAGAGCGGCTTGATCTTCTGTTCTCGCTGACCGATCTGCTTTTGGCGCGTCTGGCGCGGGCGGGGGCAACTGGCCACGCACCACGCGCCGAGGCGGCACCCGGCGAGGCGGCGCTCTTGGCGCGGTTGGCACCCGATGCCCGCAAGGGGCGTGACTGGGCCGACTGTGCCGAGGCAATTGGCGCGCGGGCGCGTCATGGGCGGGCGGTCAACCTTGACCCTGCCAGCCTCGTCCTAGATACGGTGTTCAGAATTCAGCAAACCGCCGGGGCCTGAGCCCCGCCCGAGGACAGGCATGAGCACCGACATTCGCATCACCGACAGCCATTGCCACCTCGATTTTCCCGATTTCGACGCAGAGCGGGACGAGGTGATTGCCCGTGCCGTCGCGGCAGGCGTGCACCGCATGGTGACGATCTGCACCCGTCTGGATCAGGAGCCGCGCGTGCGCGCGATTGCCGAGGCCAATGCGCCGGTCTTCTATGCGGCGGGTATCCACCCGATGCGCGCGGCAGAAAGCCCGTTGGTCACGGTCGATGACCTGATGAAGCTGGCGGAACATCCCAAGTTTGTCGGTATCGGTGAGACGGGCCTTGATTATCACTATACCGCCGAGAGCGCCGAGGTGCAGAAAACCAGCCTGCGCGTGCATATCGAAGCGGCGCGGTGCACGGGATTGCCGCTGATCATCCACGCCCGCGATGCGGATGACGACATGGCCCGTATCCTGAGCGAGGAATATCGCAACGGTGCCTACACCTGCGTCATGCATTGCTTTTCCTCCAGTGCCGAACTGGCGCGCGCGGCGCTTGATCTGGGGTTTTACCTGTCGATGTCGGGCATCGCCGCGTTCCCCAAAAGTCAGGAGTTGCGCGATATTTTCGCGAGCGCGCCGGTAGACCGAATTCTCTTGGAAACCGACGCGCCCTATCTGGCACCGCCGCCCTATCGCGGTCGCCGCAACGAGCCGGCCTATACGCTGCACACGGGCCAAAAAGGGGCCGAGGTCTTTGGCATGGACTGGCCCGCCTTTGCCGCGCAGACCGAGACCAATTTCGAGCGGCTCTTCACCAAGGCGGTGCTGTGATGGCCGAGTTGCGCTTTACCATTCTGGGCTGTGGATCATCCGGGGGCGTGCCGCGTCTTGGCGGGCATTGGGGCGAGTGTGATCCCAGCAATCCGCGCAACACGCGCCGCCGCTGTTCCTTGCTGATCGAGCGGGAAAGCGAGGGCGGCATCACCCGCGTCCTGATCGACAGCTCGCCCGACCTGCGTGCGCAGCTACTCGATGCGGGTATCGGCGCGCTTGATGCGGTGGTCTATACCCATTCCCATGCCGATCATGTGCATGGCATCGACGATCTGCGGATGATCGTCTTTAATATGCGTCAACGCCTGCAGGTCTGGGCCGATGGCGACACGCAAAACGCGCTTTATGCGCGCTTTGGCTATGCCTTTGTCCAACCCGAAGACAGCCCCTATCCCCCCATTCTCGATATGCACACGATTGACGGTCCGTTCGAGATCGAGGGTGCGGGCGGAGCCATTCGCCTCACTCCGTTTCACGTCAATCATGGCTCGATCGACGCGCTTGGCTTTCGCGTGGGAGATCTGGCCTATTTGCCGGATGTGGCCGCCATCCCCGAGGATGTCTGGCCAATTTTGAGCGGTCTGGATTGCTGGATCGTGGATGCGCTGCGCCGCACGCCACACCCAACACATGCCCATCTTGCGCGATCACTCGAGTGGATCGCCCGCGCCGCGCCGCGCCGGGCGGTGCTGACCAATATGCATATCGACCTCGATTATCAGACCGTGGAAGAGGAAACGCCCGCGCATGTGACCCCCGCCTATGACGGGATGATCCTGCGCTACACGGTCTGAGCGTCATGCAGGCGCTCTTCGAGATCATCCTTCCGGTCTTTCTGGTGATCGGTTTTGGCTATCTTGCGGTCTGGCGACGCTGGTTCAGTCAGGCGGGCGTCGACGGCCTGATGAGTTTCACTCAGAAATTCGCCATCCCCTGTCTGCTTTTTACCGCTATATCGCGCCTCGATCTGGGGCAGAGTTTCGATTGGCGGTTGCTCTTGAGCTTTTATGTCGGGGCCAGTTCCGGCTTTGCGCTCGGCCTCTTTGGCGCGCGGCTGATCTTTGGACGGACATGGGAGGATGCGGTCGCCATCGGCTTTTGCTGCCTCTTTTCCAATTCGCTGCTTCTGGGCTTGCCGATCATGGAGCGCGCCTATGGGGTCGAGGCCTTGGCCGCGAATTTCGCCATCATCGCGGTGCATTCGCCATTCTGCTACGGGCTTGGCATCACCGTGATGGAAATTGTCAAGGCGCGGGGCACCGCGGGCCCGCAAGTGGCGGTCAAGGTGCTCAAGGCGATGTTTTCCAACACGCTGATCATGGGCGTGGCGGCGGGGTTTGTGGTCAATTTGACGGGGCTGCTCCTTCCGGGGGCGGTGCAACAGGGGTTGGATCTCATCGCGCGCGCGGCACTTCCGGCGGCGCTGTTTGGCTTGGGCGGTGTGCTGGTGCAATACCGCCCCGAAGGCGACTTGCGCGCGATCCTCTTTGTCTGTCTGATTTCGCTGGTAGTGCATCCGGCGATCACCTTCGGCCTCGGTCTGGGCCTTGGGCTGCCGGTCGAGGGGGTGCGCGCGGCGGTGGTGACAGCGGCGATGGCGCCGGGGGTCAATGCCTATGTCTTTGCCAATATCTATGGCCATGCCAAGCGGGTGGCGGCATCAAGCGTGCTCTTGTCCACCGGGCTGACGATTGTCACGGCTTGGGTCTGGTTGCAGATTCTACCCTGAGCCAAGGCACCGCACAGGGCCGCCTCAGCGCATCCAGAACCCGTTGCGTTTGATCGTGTTGCGGATCACCTGTTCGCGGCGGGGCAGGTCGCTCTGGTCAAAGAGCGCCCGCACCTTTGATCCCCGCCCCTGATAGATCATCCGCTTGGCGGGGTCGTAATTCTTGAGTACGCGCTTGATCTTGTTGGGGGCGGTCACGTCTTGCAAAACCTCGACCACATGATCGGCCTCCCGCGCATACAGCAGCGGCAAGAGCCGGTAATGACAACTGACCGCGCCATCCAAGAGACCGGGTGGCAGGGTGTCCCGCCCGCCGCCAAGGGAATGGATCACCAAGGGCAGCGCTACCTGATCGAGCCAGGGATCGAGCGATTGCAAGATCAATTCCTGTGGCGTGTCATCGCGGATGCTGAGCGCGTAATCGAGAAAGCGTTGGCCAAAGACATGCGGGCATTCATAGAAAAAGAACCCCGCATTGAAGTAGAGATGGCGTTGCCAGTAATCATCCGGTTGGCTTTGGTCGAGCGAGGTCTCGAAATCGAGCCCGAACCGATCGTAGAGCGATTTCCAGATCTGCGTGCGCGTGGGACCATAAAGCTCGATCTGCGGCCAGGTGCCTTCACGGCGCAAGGACGAGGTGGGGCGGCTGAAATCGAACGGCACCGAGGCGAGATCGCCGCAGATCAACGTATCGGTGTCGAAGAACAGGAATGGCTCCCCCTTGGGCAGGGCAAACAGCGCCTCGATCTTGTTGCCATAGGGGTAGGCCGTGCCGAAATGGCGGCTTTCGAAGGGCAGGAACTCCGCGCCCAGATCGGCCAGCAGCGCGCGGCTCTCCTCGTCCCGGATACGCGGATCATCCCGCCAGAGCGGCCCCGGTTGCGGCTCTGCCACAAAGAGACGCCCCGTAAAATCAGGAGAGCAGGCGCGCAGCGAGGCTGCAAAAAGAATGGCCTCGTATTGCAACCGACCGGCCTGACCAATGATCAGGATATTATAGCTCTGGGGCGCCTGTTTCTTGGGGGCCATTCTTGTCGTGATCCTGCCTGACTGCCGCCGTCACTATGGGGTTTTCCAGCGCGCAGATAAAGCGGTTATCGCAGGGCGGTGCCGAGCGCGGATCAAAAGCGCAGGGTCAAACCGGCAAGCGGGCCCGAGAATGTCGCGTCGAACTTACGGCCATTCTTACTGTAATCCACATAAAGATGGCGATAGCCTGCGGAGAGCCAAAGCCGGTCATTGGCCTGCCAGTTGAGGGTCCCAACCAACTGAGAGGTCATGTCAGAGCCTGCACCAAACCCGCCGACATCGGCATAGCCGATAAAGGACCAGTGATCCGAGAGGCGGATATTGGTGCGCCCGGCGAGGATCGGATCGGTAAAGCTCACGTCGATCCCGGCGGCAAGGCCCGGCACTGGCGTGGTGGCGCGTCCCTCGACGTCCCAGTGCCGCAGACCGGCCATGAAGTCGACCGTCGCATCGGGGGTCGACAGCGCCCGGTAGCCAGCGGTGAGCGTCATCGAGGTCTGCTCGATCCGGCCGCGTACGGTCAGGCTGGGGGCGGGGGCGGGCAGCGGCACGGTCCCGCTCCGGGAACTGGCCGAATGCGAGATGTCGCCCATCACCACGATCCGCTGGTAGCGCGCATACCCCGTGAGAAAGAAGGCCGTATCAAGGTCTTCGAGAACATCCGACAGCCCCTTGTCAAAGCGCAGTGACGGGCCGCCCGAGCGCGGTGTTATGGTGCCGCCGATGCCCGTCCCCCAAGCGTAGGGTGTGATCTGGGCGCTCCAGTCCTGCGCACGCGCGGGTGCGGCGAGGCTGAGGATCGTTAAGAGGGCCAGCAAGCATTTTCCCATCAGAGTTTGTCTTTCACGACAGCCCCACCCTTGAGGATCATCGCAAGGCTTTGCTCTGGCTCATCCAGCCAGTCGAGCCCCGCCTCGGGATCGCCCTCGACCACCAGAAGATCGGCCAGTGCCCCCTCGGAAATCACGCCCAACCGCCCCTCATAGCCCACACGATTCCCCGACATGGCCAGCAATTCGCCC
>JBLRXE010000201.1:0-5120 GCA_047920895.1 Roseovarius sp. | reverse complement strand
CCGCCGATCAAAGAGCGGCACACCAAGCGTGTCCTCGATGGCACGCAGGCGGCGCGTAAAGGCGGATTGGCTGACATGCCGTATCTCGGCGGCGCGGGCGAGTGATCCGGCATCGGCCACCGCGAGAATATCATCCAACCACTCCAGCCGCATATTGCAATCCTTGCATTATATGTGGCGATATTAGCATTGGACGTGGGAAATGTCCCGCCTTAGCCTGCGAAAAACGCATGTTAATGGAGGACACCCATGCATCTTGCCCGTTACCCCCGCCGCTTTATCGCCCATTTGCCCACGCCGCTCGAGCGGCTGGACCGTTTGACCAAGGAATTGAACGGCCCGGAAATCTGGATCAAGCGGGATGACTGCACCGGGCTCAGCACCGGTGGCAACAAAACCCGCAAGTTGGAATTCCTGATGGCCGAGGCGGAATTGCAGGGCGCGGATATGGTGATGACCCAAGGGGCCACACAATCCAACCATGCGCGCCAAACGGCGGCCTTTGCCGCCAAGCTGGGCATGGATTGCCACCTGCTGCTTGAGGACCGGACCGGATCGAACAACGCCAATTACAATAACGGCGGCAACGTCCTGCTGGATCACATGCATGGTGCGACCACGGAAAAGCGCCCCGGTGGCGGCGATATGAATGCCGAGATGGAAAAGGTCGCGGACAAGTTCCGCGCCGAGGGGCGCAATGTCTATACCATCCCCGGTGGTGGCTCCAACCCGACAGGCGCGCTTGGCTATGTCAACTGCGCCTTCGAGATGCTGGCCCAGTTCAACGATCGGGCGCTCAAGGTGGATCATATTGTCCATGCCACCGGCAGCGCTGGCACGCAGGCGGGGCTGATCACCGGCCTCAAGGCGATGAATGCGCAAATCCCGCTTTTGGGCATCGGCGTGCGCGCACCCAAGGCCAAGCAGGAAGAGAATGTCTATAATCTCGCCTGCGCCACCGCTGAAAAGCTGGGCTGCGCCGGAGTTGTCAAGCGTGAGGATGTGGTCGCCAATACCGATTACGTCGGTGAAGGCTATGGCATTCCCACGGAATCCGGCATCGAGGCCATTCACATGTTCGCCGAACTGGAGGCGATCCTGCTTGATCCGGTCTATTCGGCCAAAGGGGCCGCAGGCTTTGTCGACCTCATTCGCAAGGGCCATTTCAAGAAGGGCGAGCGCGTCGTATTCTTGCACACCGGCGGTGCGGTCGCGCTCTTTGGCTATGACAGCGCCTTTGATTTCTCGGGCCGCTGGAAGAAGTAACCGATCCCACAGGGCGAACAAGACAAAGCCCCGCAGCAATGCGGGGTTTTCCATACCCGACATATCCGGTAAAGCGCTCTGTAACCCATATTTGCAGGCGGAAGAGCACGCATGAAATTCACATTGTCCTGGCTGAAAGAGCATCTGGAAACCACCGCCTCGGTGGAGGAGATCGCCGAGACCCTGACCGATTTGGGGCTTGAGGTGGAGGGGATCACCGATCCCGCCGCGCGGCTGCGTGAATTTACCATCGGCAAGGTGCTCAAGGCGGAACCGCATCCCGATGCGGACCGGCTGCGCATCTGTCAGGTGGCCACGGCGGATGGCGAGACACAGATCATCTGTGGCGCGCCCAATGCGCGTGAGGGGATCACCGTGGTGATCGCCAAGCCGGGCGTCTATGTGCCGGGCATCGACACCACCATCGGCGTAGGCAAGATCCGCGGCATCGAGAGCCACGGCATGATGTGTTCCGAACGCGAGATGGAGTTGAGCGACGAACATAACGGCATCATCGAACTGCCCTCGGGCGAGGTGGGTCAGCGGTTCACCGATTGGCTGGCCGCGCATGAGCCTGCCAAGGTGGACCCTGTGATCGAGATTGCCATCACCCCGAACCGCCCCGATGCGCTTGGCGTTCGCGGCGTGGCGCTTGATCTCGCGGCGCGAGGATTGGGCGCGATGAAGCCCGCCAAGACCGTTGACATCGAAGGGCAATTTTCCTGCCCTATCGGTGTGACGATTGACGATGATGCTGCAACGGGCGGCTGTGAGGTTTTTGCTGGGCGGTTGATCCGTGGGCTCAAGAATGGCCCCTCGCCCGAATGGCTGCAACAGCGGTTGCGCGCCATTGGGCTGCGCCCGATTTCGACCCTCGTCGATATCACCAATTTCTTCACCTATGACCGCAACCGCCCCCTGCATGTGTTCGATGCCGACAAGGTCAGTGGTAATTTGCGGGTGCACCGCACAACGGGCGGAGAGACGCTGGTTGGCCTTGACGACAAGGAATATATCTTTGGTCCCGGTCAGGTGGTGATTTCCGATGATACCGGCATCGAGAGTATTGGCGGCATCATGGGTGGCCTTGCCACCGGCTGCACCGATGAGACCGTGAATGTCTTTCTGGAGGCTGCGGTTTGGGACACGGTGCAGATCGCCACAACAGGCCGTGCCCTGCGCATCAACTCCGACGCGCGCTATCGCAATGAACGTGGCATTGATCCCGCGTTCAACATGGAAGCGTTGGATCTGGCGACGCAGATGATCCTTGATCTCTGCGGCGGCGTGCCGTCCAACCGTGTGGTTGCAGGCAAGGTGCCGGACGTGAGTCGCGCCTACCGCCTCGATACCGCGCGGGTGCAATCGCTTGTGGGCATGGATATCCCCGAGAGCGAGCAGCGTCAGACGCTGACCGCCCTCGGCTTCAAGCTCGAAGGCAATATGGCCTATGTCCCAAGCTGGCGACCGGATATTCTGGGCGAGGCCGATCTGGTGGAAGAGGTGGCGCGGATTGCGTCCCTGACCAAGCTGAAAGGCCGCCCGATGGCGCGCGCCCTGCCGGGTGTGCCCAAGCCGATCCTCAGCCCGATGCAAAAGCGCGAACAGATCGCGCGGCGCACAGGTGCGGCGCTCGGCTATAATGAATGTGTCACCTACAGCTTTATCGACCATGCGGCGGCCACGCTCTTTGGCGGCGGCGATGATGCCACGATGCTGGCCAATCCGATCAGCGCGGATCTCAGCCACATGCGCCCAGACCTGCTTCCGGGTCTGTTGCGGGCTGCGGCGCGCAATCAGGCGCGGGGGATCATGGATCTGGCGCTGTTTGAGGTGGGGCACGCCTTTCATGGCGGCGAACCGGGCGATCAGCATTTGCAGGTTGCGGGCATCATCGTGGGGCGCACCGGGCCCAAGGATGTGCATGGCACGGCGCGGGCGGTCGATGTGTTCGACGCCAAGGCCGATGCCGAGGCGATCCTTGCGGCGATCGGCGCGCCGGCCAAGGTGCAGATCCTGCGCGATGGTCCGGCGTGGTTCCATCCGGGGCGGCATGGGCGGATTTGTCTGGGCCCCAAGAAGGTGCTGGGCATCTTTGGCGAAGTGCATCCGCGCGTCTTGCAGGCGCTGGATGTCAAGGGGCCTGCCGTGGCCTTTACCCTCTATCCGGCGGAAATTCCGCTCCCGCGCAAGACCTCTGCCAGCCGTGGCGCGCTCGATATCAGCGATTTGCAGGCGGTCGAGCGTGATTTCGCCTTTGTCGTGGACGCCCGCACCGAGGCGCTGACACTGATCAACGCGGCAGCGGGCGCCGACAAGGCGTTGATCGAAGATGTGCGGGTGTTCGACGCCTTCAGCGGCGGCAGTCTGGGGGAGGGCAAGAAATCCCTCGCCCTGACGGTGCGCCTGCAACCGCGCGACAAGACCTTGACAGAAGCCGAGATCGAGGCGGTTTCGACCAAGATCATCGAGAAAGTGACGAAGGCCACCGGCGGCGCGCTGCGGGGCTGAAGGGGAGGAGAAAACCATGCTCAAGGTTTATCTGTCTGGCGAAATCCACACCGACTGGCGGGATCAGATCATCGAGGGGTCCAAGGGGCTTGATGTGGTATTCTCGGGTCCGGTGACGGATCACGCTGCCAGCGACGATTGCGGCGTGGCGATTCTGGGCGAAGAGCCGAACAAATATTGGCACGACCACAAGGGCGCGATGGTCAACGCAATCCGCACCCGCAAGGGAATTGCCGATGCCGATGTGGTCGTCGTGCGCTTTGGTGAGCAATACAAGCAGTGGAACGCGGCGTTTGACGCGGGCTATGCCGCCGCGCTTGGCAAGTCGCTGATCATCCTGCAACGCCCGGAACATGACCACGCGCTCAAGGAAGTGGATGCTGCGGCCCTTGCGGTCGCGCGGGAACCGGCACAGGTGGTGGACCTGCTGCGCTATGTGCTGAACGGAGCTTTGCCGGGCTAAAGCGTTTCGGCTTTTCATTGAAACACCAAAACGCTTCAACTAATTGATTTGGCGAAATTTCGAACCGAAGAAGTCACTCAACTTCGTTTGACATCGTTTGCGGGGGCGCTGCCCCCGTCGCTGCAAGCAGCGACTCCCCCGAGGTATTTCGAGCCAGATGAAGCCGGGCGGTGCAGATCAGGTGAAGGGGATCACAAGCCCCACGAGAACCAGCAGCGCCCCCGAACCGATGTTCATCCGCCTGAGCGCCGCCGGGCTTTGCAAGAGGCGGCGCGCGCGGTCGAGAAAGAGCGCCAATGCCAGATTGCCCAACATGGGGATGATGGCCGATATGGCGAGGATGGCCGCGATGTCAGGCGCTGTCACCTGCGACAGGTCGAAAAACCCTGGCAGAAACCCCATATAGAAGAGGATCGCTTTGGGGTTGCCAATCACCGCTGCAACGCCCACGGAAAAACCGGCCCAGATGCCGGGGCGCGTCATGCGGCGATCTGCTCCGGGCACCCGCGCAGGCGCGCGGATCAGCAAAAGACCCATCACGATGAATACCCCCGCCGCGACCCAGCGCAAGAGGCTGAGCGCGTCGCCATAGAGGGAGAGCACCCACGCAAGGCCGAGGATGGCACAGAGCGGCCAGATCAGATCGCCCAAGGCCACGCCCACCGCCAGAGGCCACGCCCCAGCCATACCGCCCGAGAGGGCGCGCGCGGTGAGCGCCACCCAAACCGGCCCTGGCACGGCCCAGAGGCCCGCCATGGCGGCGGCATAGAGCATCAGATCGAAAAGGGAGATGGTCATCGGGCGTCGGGCAGGGTCAGGCTGCCATCCTGGGACAGTGGCCAAAAGGGGTTCATGGCCAGCTCCCAGACATGGCCGTCGG
>JBLRXE010000200.1:0-5140 GCA_047920895.1 Roseovarius sp. | reverse complement strand
ATGCTGCACACTGGTCGCCCAGAGATGCACAAATTCGCGTTGCTCGACGTCGCCTGCGTCATTGAGAAATTGTACGGTTACAGCGCGGGGCCGTTCAATTCGCGCCCAGACACCGGGCAGGTTTGGGCTGCCTTCATCATGGGCGCGCATTTTGGCGCTGGCATGCAGGATTTCGGGGTTGGCCATGCGCACCGCTTGGCCCCGCGCCGTGCTGGCATCGACCACTGCCAGCGCCTGCATCTCGCCCAGTTGCGTGGCGGCAAGCCCCACCCCCGGCATCGCCTCCATCACCGCGATCATCTCGTCCCAGAGGGCGCGCGTGGCCTCGGATATCTCGGTGACGGGTGCTGCGGGCTGGCGCAGCCGCTTGTCGGGCCAGCGCAGGCAGGGGCGCGGCGCCACGGCTTAGCCCCGCGCCAATTCGCGCTTGAGCTTTTGCATGCGCCGGGTGATGAGCTGGCGCTTCATCGCCCCCAGATAGTCGATAAAGAGCTTGCCATCGAGATGGTCGATCTCGTGCTGCACGCAGGTGGCCCAGAGACCGCCGAACCCTTCCTTGTGTTCCGCGCCATCCAGCCCCATCCACCGCACCTCGACCTCGGCAGGCCGGGTGACATCGGCGAACTGGTCGGGGATCGACAGGCACCCTTCCTCATAGACGCTTTTCTCATCGGAAAAGGCCGTGATCTCGGGGTTGAGCATCACGATGGGGCGCGGGGTCGCGCCCTCGTCCTTGACGCAATCAAGCACGATCAGCCGCTCCATGGCCCCCACCTGCGGCGCGGCCAGGCCAATGCCCGGCGCGTCATACATGGTCTCAAGCATATCCTGCGAGAGTTTGCGCAAGGCATCGGACACGTCCCTCACGGGCGTGCAAACCTTTCTCAGGCGCGGGTCGGGATGGATCAGGATCGGCCGTTTCATGGCGGTTATTTAGGCGATGACCAGGCATTCTGCAACGCCCCTTGCGCTTGGGCTGTGATCGTTTAGCCTGCGCCGCGATCACCACCCCGGAGAGCCCCATGAATTTTGACGAGATCATCGACCGCCGCGGCACCCATTCCGACAAATGGGACATGATGCAGGCCAAATATGGCGTCTCGCCCGAGGATGGGATTCCGATGTGGGTGGCAGATATGGATTTCCGCCCGCCCGCCTGTGTCACCGAGGCGCTGACCGGCATGACGCAACATGGCGTCTACGGCTATTACGGCGACGATGCCGCCTATCGCGCCGCGATCCAGTGGTGGATGCAGAGCCGCCACGGCTGGAGCGTCGAGGCAGATGCGATCTTTACCACCCACGGCCTTGTCAACGGCACCTCGATGTGTGTCGATACCTGGACCGCGCCGGGCGATGCGGTTGTGCTCTTTACCCCCGTCTATCACGCCTTTGCCCGTGTCATCCGAGCCGCCGGGCGCGAGGTGCGCGAATGCCCACTGGTCAACACCGCTGGCCGCTACGAGATGGATTTCGACGCCTATGATGCGCTGATGACGGGCAATGAGAAGATGCTCATCCTCTGCTCGCCGCATAATCCCGGTGGCCGGGTCTGGACCAAAGCGGAACTGGAGGGCGTGGCCGATTTCGCGCGCCGTCATGACCTCATCCTCGTGTCGGATGAAATCCACCACGATCTCGTGATGCCGGGTCAGCGCCATATCGCCATGGCCCATATCGAGGGCATCGCCGACCGGCTGGTGATGATGACCGCCACCACCAAGACTTTCAATATCGCGGGCGCGCATCTGGGCAATGTGATCGTGCCCGATGCAAAGCTGCGCGCGCAATTTGCCGCCCGCATGGGGGCGATGGGGATTTCGCCGAATTCCTTTGGCCTCTACATGGCCGAGGCCGCCTATAGCCCCGAAGGTGCGGCATGGGTCGATGCGCTCTGCACCTATCTGGATGGCAACCGGCAACTCTTTGAGGCCGGGATGCAGGACATTCCCGGCGTGCGCGCGATGCCACTCGAAGCCACCTATCTGACGTGGATCGACTTTGCCGGCACCGGGATGTCGGCGGCGGAATATACCGGCCGGGTCGAGCGTGACGCGCGCGTCGTGGCCAACCACGGCCCGACCTTTGGCACCGGCGGCGAAAGCTTCCTTCGGTTCAACATCGCCACGCCGCGTGCCCGTGTGCAAGAGGCGGTGGCGCGGATTCAGACCGCCTTTGCCGATCTGCAATGACCGTCACGGGGGCGGGCCAATGACGCGGGTCTTCATCACCGGCACCGCCGGGTTTATCGGCTATCATCTGGCCGACCTACTGCTTGACGAGGGCATGATCGTGCATGGCCTCGACGGCATGACCGACTATTACGACGTCAGCCTGAAACAGCGCCGCCACCAGATGCTGCTGCAAAAGCCGGGGTTCACCGCGACCGAAGCCATGCTTGAAGATCAGGCGGCGGTGGATGCCGCGATAGATGCCTGCGCGCCCGACGTCATCGTGCACCTCGCCGCACAGGCAGGCGTGCGCTACAGCCTCGAGAACCCGCGCGCCTATATCGACGCCAATATCGTGGGCACCTTCAACGTGATGGAGGCGGCCAAGCGCCATGCGGTGCGCCACTTGCTCATGGCCTCCACCTCTTCGGTTTACGGCGCCAATACCGAGATGCCCTATGCCGAGACGATGAAGGCCGACAGCCCTATGACGATCTACGCCGCCACCAAAAAGGCGACCGAAGCCATGGGCCATGCCCATGCCCATCTGTGGAACCTGCCCACCACGATGTTTCGGTTCTTTACCGTCTATGGCCCATGGGGCCGCCCCGATATGGCCTATTTCAAATTCGTCGAGGCGATTCTGGCAGGCCGGCCGATCGACATCTACAATCACGGCGAGATGTATCGCGATTTCACTTATGTCAGCGATCTGGTGCGCGGCATCCGGCTCTTGATGGATGCCGCCCCCGTGCGGCCCGACGCGCCTGCGGCCATCGCCCCCGGTGACAGCCTCTCGCCCGTCGCCCCTTACCGGATCGTCAATATCGGCAATTCCGACAAGGTGCGGCTCTTGGATTTCGTGGCCGCCATCGAAGCGGCGCTGGAACGCCCCGCCATCCGCAACATGATGGAGATGCAAAAAGGCGATGTGCCCGCCACATGGGCGGATGCCCGCCTGCTGGAACACCTGACAGGATACCGCCCGCAAACCAGCGTGCGCGACGGGATCGCCCAATTCGTGCGCTGGTATCGCGCCTATTATCAGGTCTGAGCGGGAAAGTGATGTCCGCCCACCGTGAGGGTCATGGCGCTCAACGCGCCACCCTGATAGCGTGCGGTTGAGCCGTTCAGACGCGGCACAACGACAGAGACAGGCCCGACATGAGCAAGACCGGCAAACCGATCAATCTGGCACTTCAAGGGGGCGGGGCGCATGGGGCCTTTAGCTGGGGTGTGCTGGATTACCTGCTCGAAGATGGGCGTTTGCGCATCGCCGGTGTCTCGGGCACCTCTGCGGGGGCGATGAACGCGGTGGCCTTGGCCGATGGCTATACCCGCAACGGCCCCGAGGGGGCGCGCGCCGCCCTCGAAAACTTCTGGCGCGCGATGAGCCAGAGCGTCAAACACTCCCCCATACAGCGCACGCCGCTGGACCGGCTGACCGGCAACTGGGGGCTGGAGAACAACCCGTTTTACCACTTCATGAACGCGCTCACCGGCGTCGCCTCGCCCTATCAACTCAACCCGATGAACATCAACCCGCTGCGCGATCTGGTGGAAGAGAGCATCGACTTCGAGATGGTGCGCAAATGCACCGCCTTCGAACTGTTTGTCTCGGCCACCAATGTCGAGACAGGCCGGGTCAAGGTCTTTGCCCGCGAAGACCTGACCGTCGATATGGTCATGGCCTCGGCCTGCCTGCCGCAGATGTATCAGGCGGTCGAGATTGACGGCGTGCCCTATTGGGATGGCGGCTACATGGGCAATCCTGCGCTCTTCCCGCTCTATGGCAAGACCGCCACCGATGACATTCTGGTTATCCAGATCAACCCGATCGAGCGCAAGGGCGCGCCGCGCAGCGCGCAGGAAATCCAGAACCGCCTGAACGAGATCAGCTTCAACGCCAGCCTGCTCAAGGAACTGCGCGCGATTGATTTCGTGGACCGGCTGATTGATCAGGGCAAGCTCACAACCGAGGATTACCGCCCCGTCAAGGTCCATCTGATCGAGAACGAGGCAACGCTCAACCCGATGGGGGCCTCATCCAAAATGAATGTCGAATGGGCCTTTCTCACCCGTCTGCGCGACATTGGCCGCGAGACGGCGGCGGCATGGCTCGATGCCACCCATGACCGTATCGGGATTGAGAGCACGGTTGATCTACGCGCCATGTTCCAAGGGATCGGAGCCGAACATCAAGGCTGAGTTGTGATCCTGCGCGCCGTCTCAGGAGAACCGCGCCAGCCAGCCCAACGTCGCCTCTGTGCCCGCGTCACCGGGGCGGTATTCCGCCCCGAACGGCCCCTGCCAGCCAAGCGCCGCGATCTGCGGCAAGAGCCAGCCATAATCCACCTCGCCCCGGTCCGGCACGCCGCGATCCGGCACGCCCGCGAATTGCACATGGCCAATGATGGGCTGATAGCGGGCGAAACGCCGCAGCAAATCACCCTCCATGATCTGCAAATGATAGCAGTCGAACATCATCTTTAAGTTGTCGCGCCCCAAGTCCGCGATCACCGCCGCCGCATGGGCGCTGGATGACAGGTGATAGCCCGGCACATCGCGCTGATTGATCGGCTCGATCAGGATCGTCAGCCCCAAGGGCGCGGCAAGGTTGCAGGCACAGGCCAGATTGGCGCGAAACGCGGCCTCCGACTCTGCCCCGCCGTCGCCGCATCCGGCCATGACATGCACCGCGCCTGCGCCAATGGTCTGCGCATACGCCACCGCCTGCCGAATGGCCGCACGCGCCTCGTCCTCGCGCCCCGGCAGGGCAGCCAAGCCGAAATCGCCCGCCGCCCTGTCGCCGGGCCATGTGTTCAGCCCCAGCATCGGCAGACCGGTCTCCTCCAGCACCGCGCGCACCTCCTGCGCGTCAAACTCATAGGGGAAATGACATTCAACCGCCGCAAATCCCGCCACAGCCGCCGCGCGGATCGCGTCGGGCAAGGGCCGGTCGGTGATCA
>JBLRXE010000199.1:0-5173 GCA_047920895.1 Roseovarius sp. | reverse complement strand
TGGCCAACGCCACCCGCACCAGCATTGGTGGCTTGCGGGACAGCATCCCGCCCAGCCAGGTGCCCGGTCGGGCGCTTGCATGGACATGGCGTTTGATTATGACGCTGTTGGCGCCGATGATCAGCAAGCGCCGCAGGGATCGCTCGCCCATCTTCGTTGTCGCTCCAAGTCGCTGCTTGCCCCCGGTTGAATGCTGTCGGGGCGTAAGGCCGAGCCAAGCTGCAAAATCCTGCGCCTTGCGGAAATTCTCGGGTGGCGGCGCAAGGGTCACGATGGCCGTGACGATCAGCGGACCGATCCCCGGCACCGTCATCAGACGTCGCGCTACTTCATTCTCCTTGGCTCGACGGGTGATCTCGGTATCGAGCTTGCCGATCTCGGCCTCCAACTGCGCCAGCGTCGCGACCAGAACCTTGAGCGTAGGAATGGCATCGGCAGGCAGACCGCATTCCGGGTCTTCCACGATTGCAATCAGCTTCGATGCATTCGCTGCCCCCTGCGGCACGATCTGCCCGAACTCGTTCAGATGGCCGCGCAGGGCATTGATGGCCTGGGTCCGCTGCCGGATCAGAAGCTCACGCACCCGAAACACCATCGCCGCACCCCGCGTCTCTTCGCTCTTCACCGGAACGAAGCGCATCGTCGGGCGCGTCGCCGCTTCGCAAATCGCCTCGGCATCGGCCGCATCGTTTTTCTGACGCTTTACGAAGGGCTTGACCTAGGCTGGCGGGATGAGTCGCACATCATGGCCCAGAATGCCCGTCAGCGGGGGGCATTCGGCGGTCGCCTTGCCAAGTGCAGCATAGGCCTTCCAGACATCGGGATATTCCTCGGCGAGTTCTCCGGCGGCGCCAGGCATGAATTTGGTCATCTGTCTGTCCTTCAGGTTGAAAAGTCATCAATCAGCGGGTTGGGTTTTGCGAAGTGTTCGAGATCGCCCTGATTGCCGATGGTGATGCGGGTGCCGGTCACGGTCACGCCATAGGGCTGCAGGCCCTTGAAGGCGCGGCTGAGGTTTTCAGGTGTCATCCCCAGCACCGAGGCGAGGCGGCGCTTCTCGAAATCAAGCTCGAAGACCGTCTCGCCGCCAGCGTGCCTTTGTTGTCTGAGCAGGTAGTTGGCGAGCCGCTCGAGCGAGGTTCTGAGCTTGAGGTCCTTCTGGGACTTGATGACGGAACGATAGCATTGCGCAAGCTCCGTGACGATGGCGCGGGCAAAGTCGCTGTCGGCGTCGAAGATCGCGCGCACATCCTGACTGGGGATCAGCGCGATCCGGCTTTTTTCCAGCGTGCGGGCAGACATAAGATAGGGCGCGTCCTTGATGGTCGCGGCCAGAATGAAGGTCGAAATGGGGCGGACCGTCGCCATGCTGGTATCCCGCCCGTTCCAGCTGGAAAAAAGATCGACCGAGCCGGAAATCACGACATGAAAAAAATCGCTCGGCTCTCCTTCGGTGATCAATTCGATCTGGGCGGGGAAATTCTGCACATAGGCGCCGCGCATCAAGGACGTGAAATTCTCCTCTGCCATCTGCGAGAAGAGATTCAGCCTTCGAATATCGCGGTATTCTGAATCGGGCATGTCATCCCCCCTGATTTCATGCGCTTAACAAATATCATAAAATCAATTGATGAAAGTCAATCTTTCAGTTGACCTGCGCCGCAGTAGCCTTGATCTGTCACAGATCAGTGGGTGACATATTTCCGTAAGCCATTTATTTCGTTATTCTTTTTGAGGTTTTATGATCTAGATCAAGTCATGTGCGCCGCTCTGGCCTCAGGTCTGGCTTTGGACCCCACGCAAGGGGGGACAGCGCCATTCATGCCGGAGACCCGCCATGCAGACCCACGCCACAGCCACACGCGCCGATCAGACACGCGCCCTGAGCCTGAGCACAATCGCCTTCACCGCCTGTTTCGCGGTCTGGACGATCTTTTCCATCATCGGTGTCGCCATCAAGGCCGAGCTTGGCCTGAACGACACCCAGTTCGGCCTGCTGGTCGCGACGCCGATCCTGACCGGTTCCATCACCCGCCTGTTCCTGGGCGTCTGGACCGAGAAATACGGCGGGCGGCTGGTATTTTCCAGCCAGATGATCCTGACTGCGCTGGCCACATGGGCGCTGACGCTTGCGGACAGCTACATCATGTATCTCATCGCGGCGCTTGGCATCGGGCTGGCCGGCGGGTCGTTCATCATCGGCGTTGCTTATGTGAGCCGCTGGTATGACGCGGGCCAGCAGGGCACGGCGCTTGGCATATTCGGCGCGGGCAATATGGGCGCGGCCGTCACCAAGTTCGTGGCCCCCTTCGTGATGGTCGCCTATGGATGGCACGGGGTCGCCTACGTCTGGGCGGCCGGGCTTGCCATCATTGGCGTGCTGTTCTTCCTCTTGGCCAAGGATGATCCCGAGCTTGTGGAACGCCGCCGGACCGGCACCAAGGCGCCCTCCCTCGCGCAGCAGTTCGCGCCGCTCAAGAACCTGCAGGTCTGGCGTTTCTCGCTCTACTACTTCTTCGTCTTCGGGGCCTTTGTCGCGCTGGCGCTGTGGATGCCGCATTACCTGATCGACGTTTATGGCATCGATGTGCGGTTCGCAGGCATGGCCGCGGCGTCGTTCAGCCTCTCGGCCTCGCTGTTTCGGGCCTATGGCGGGGTCTTGTCGGACAAGTTCGGCGCGCGCTCGGTCATGTACTGGACCTTTGGCTTCAGCATGATCTTCCTCTTCATGCTGTCCTATCCGCCGACCGACTACATCATCCGGGGCAAGGACGGCCCGATCGCCTTTTCCACACAGATGGGCCTGTGGCCGTTTATCACCGTGCTCTTCGCGCTCGGCTTCTTCATGAGCCTGGGCAAGGCCGCTGTCTTCAAGCACATCCCGGTCTACTACCCGAGCCACGTCGGCGCGGTTGGCGGTCTGGTCGGTATGATCGGCGGTCTTGGCGGGTTCGTCCTGCCCATCGCCTTTGGCGCGCTGCTGGATATCACGGGCATCTACACCTCGTGCTTTGCCCTGCTGTTCGTGCTGGTCGCCATCGCGCTGATCTGGATGCACCTGTCGATCCGGGCGATGGAACGGGCCGCCCATGGCGAGGTGCTCGACCGGCTGCCGCAACTGCCCGAGATGCAGAATATCCACCACCCCGAACGCACCGCCATGCCGCGCGTGCTTGAGGACTGGCGGCCCGAGGACGCACAGTTCTGGGCGGAAAAAGGCAGGGCGGTGGCGCGCCGCAACCTGTGGATTTCGATCCCGGCGCTGCTGCTGGCCTTCTCGGTCTGGATGGTCTGGTCTGTTGTCGTGGCGCGCCTGCCCGCCATCGGCTTCGACTTTGCGCCGGGACAGCTGTTCTGGCTGGCGGCCCTGCCGGGGCTGTCTGGTGCCACGCTGCGGATATTCTACAGTTTCATGGTGCCGATCTTTGGTGGGCGGTTGTGGACAACGCTCTCGACCGCCTCGCTGCTGTTGCCCGCGATGGGCATCGGCTATGCGGTGCAAAACCCTGATACGCCTTACCTGATCTTCCTCGTTCTGGCGCTGCTGTGCGGGTTCGGCGGCGGCAACTTCGCCTCCAGCATGGCCAATATCGGGTATTTTTTCCCCAAGGCGGAAAAGGGCAACGCGCTGGCGCTGAATGCGGGGCTTGGCAACCTCGGCGTGTCGGTCATGCAGTTCGTCGTGCCCATCGTCATCACCGCGGGCGTCTTCGGCGCGCTGGGTGGTCAGCCGGTGACCATGTCGGACGGCGGCCAACTGTGGATGCAGAATGCCGGTTTCGTCTGGGTGCCCTTTATCCTTGCGGCGACCGTGGCAGCGTGGCTGGGCATGAACGATATCGCCGATGCGCGGGCCAGCTTCGCCGATCAGGCGGTGATTTTCTCGCGCAAGCAGAACTGGTTGATGTGCGTCCTTTATACCGGCACCTTCGGCAGCTTCATCGGCTATTCCGCGGGCTTCCCGCTGCTGACAAGGCTGGCCTTCCCCGACGTGAACGCGCTGAACTATGTGTTCCTCGGGCCGCTGGTCGGCGCGCTCAGCCGTGCCGGGACTGGCTGGGTCTCGGATAAGTTCGGCGGTGGTCGCGTGACCTTATGGACCTTCGCCTTGATGATCGTGGCCACCTTCGGCGTGATCATGTTCCTCGGGCTCGGCTCCTTCATCGGGTTCTTCGCCTGCTTCATGGCGCTCTTCTTCCTGACCGGTGTCGGCAACGCGTCAACCTTCCAGATGATCCCGGTGATCATGGGCCGCGAAGTGCCGCGCCTGATGCCGCATCTGAGCGTCGAGGATCGCAAGCGGCAGATCGGCATGGAATCCGGGGCGATCGTGGCCTTCACCTCGGCCATCGCGGCCTATGGCGCGTTCTTCATCCCCAAGGCTTACGGCACATCTATCGCGATGACCGGGTCCGCCGTTGGGGCGCTGTGGGGTTTCCTGATCTTCTACGTGATCTGCGTTGCCATCACCTGGGTCGTTTACACCCGCCCCGGTGGCCTGCTGCATGACATCGAACATGGCCGGGTGCCGCAAGGTGCCGCCGCCCAACCCGCCCAATGACCCAACCGATTTTCCGGGCGGCGCAGGTCGCCGCCCGGACCCAGACACCCGAAAGGACAGCCCAATGAGCCATCTGCTCGACAAACTGAACTTCTTCCAGAGCAAGGAACTGGAGCAATTTTCCGACGGTTGGGGTCAGACCACCCGCGAGAACCGCGACTGGGAAGACACCTACAGAAACCGCTGGCGGCATGACAAGATCGTGCGTTCGACCCACGGGGTGAACTGCACCGGGTCGTGTTCCTGGAAGATCTACGTCAAATCCGGCATCGTGACCTGGGAAACCCAGCAGACCGACTATCCGCGCACCCGCGCAGGCCTGCCCAACCATGAGCCGCGGGGTTGCGCGCGGGGTGCGTCCTACAGTTGGTATCTTTATTCCGCAAATCGCGTAAAGAATCCGCTGATCCGCGGCGCGCTGATGCGCGCCTGGCGCAAGATGCGGCAGGACATGACGCCGGTCGCCGCCTGGGCCGCGATCCAGAATGATTCGATCCTGCGCGCCTCCTACACCAAGACGCGCGGCAAGGGCGGTTTCGTGCGCGCCACATGGGACGAGGCGACCGAGATCGTCGCCGCCGCCAATGCCCATACCGCCAAGACCTACGGCCC
>JBLRXE010000198.1:0-5177 GCA_047920895.1 Roseovarius sp. | reverse complement strand
GCCGCAAGGCCCCCGGCGTCAAGACGCCCGAGGCGCGCTTTGCGCTTGGCGTCGAGGATCTGCTCAACGACATGGCCCGCGCGGGTTGGGAATATCTGCGCACCGACATCCTGCCCAGCGAAGAGCGGCAGGGCCTCACCTCGACCCATACCGTCTATCGCTCGGTGGCGATCTTTCGCCGCGAGGTCACGATCCCCGGCATGGCTGCGACCTCCGCCGCTGATACCGCCCCCATTGCGCCACGCGCCCCGACCGTGATCGAAACGGATTGACCGCCGCAGCCCCGCACAGACGCGCCCTGTCAAGCCCCCAAAGCCCTCGCCGCTCCGGAATATTTTACCACGCGCCCCTTCAATTTCCAGCGTTTTGGCATACACTCTCGTCTCCGACTCGCAAAGGTTAGCCCATGTCCAAATCAGACCCCTTCGGTTTCGATATGTCCGTCTCCTCGGCCAAGAAAAAGAATCCGCGCGGTCGGCGGGGCATGTCGGGCGCATCCGAAACCTCGACCCGCCTGTGCGATCACGAGGGCTGCGAGGATGCGGGCAAATATCGCGCGCCCAAGGCCCCCGATGTGCTCGACGATTACTTCTGGTTCTGCCAGCAGCATGTGCGCGAGTATAACCTGAAATGGAATTTCTTCGACGGCACCACCGAGGCCGAGTTGAACGCGCAAATGTCCAAGGACAAGGTGTGGGAGCGTGAAACCCGCCGCATCACCGACCCCGAGGCGCGGGCCTGGGCGCGCCTGGGCATCGAGGACCCGCATCAGGTGCTGGGCGTCAACGCCACCCAGAACCCCGGCAAGAAAAAGGGCGGCACCCGCAAACTGCCCCCCACCGAACGCCGCGCCATCGAGATTCTCGAGGCCGAGGACACCTGGACCAAGGCCGACCTGCGCAAGGCCTATAAATCCCTGATCAAGGTGTTGCACCCCGACATCAACGGCGGCGACCGCAGCCAGGAAGAGCAACTGCAACAGGTGGTCTGGGCCTGGGAGCAGATCAAGGAAAGCCGCAACTTCAAATAGGCCGGGGTGACAGGGGCCCGTGCCCCTCACCCCGCCTTGCGCGTCACGTCATGGCCATAGAGCCAATCGAACTGCCGCAGCATCCGTTCCGGCGCGAACGCCCCCCCGGCCCGCAGCACGCCATGCGCCGCCCAGCGGAGCGGCGGAAAACTCAGATGATATTTCCACGCGTTGCGATTGGCCGCCTCGACCACCCGCCGCACCCGCGCCTCGCGCCGCGCCTGATAGGCCGCCAGCCCCTCCGCAAGACCCGGCGCCGCACTCAGCGCATCCACCAGCACCCAGGCATCCTCCAGCGCCATCGACGCCCCCTGCGCCATGAAGGGCAAGGTGGGATGTGCTGCATCGCCCAAGACCGCCAGCCCGTCGCGCTGCCAGACCCGCGCCACCGGATGACGGAACAGGCCCCAGAGATGCACTTCCTCGACCGCCGCCAGCATCGCCTGCACCTCTGGCCCGAAATCGCCAAAGGCCGCGCGCAGCGCCATCGGATCATCCCTCTGGCTCCAGCGTTCCTCGGTCCAGGCGGCGCGCTCTTGCACCGCCACCAGATTGAGCAGCGTGCCGCCGCGCAACGGATAGCTCACCACATGGCGCATCGGGCCCATATGCACCTGCGCCTCGGGACCGCGCCCCCAGAGATTGGGCACCACCGCCCGCCACGCCACCTGCCGGGTAAAGAACGGCGCCAGCGTGCCGTTGAGCGCGCGCCGCACCACCGAATGCAACCCATCCGCCCCGATTACCAAATCGGCATCGAACCGCGAGTCATTGGCCATCTTGACACAAGGACGGTGCCCGCCCTCGACCGCGCTCACCTTCTGCATCAGGCGCAGCTTGACCCCGGCCCCGCGCGCCCCCTCGGCCAGCACGTCGATCAAATCCGCGCGGTGGATGAAATGATAGTCGCGGTCGGCCAAGCCGCTCAGGTCCAGCCGCAGCACCTCGCCGCGCCGATAATCGCGCAGGCTCACCGCCTCTGCCTGCACCGACCGCGCCGTGAGCGCCGCCCCCAGCCCGAGCGCGCGCAGCACGGCAAAACCATTCGGACTGATCTGCAACCCGGCACCGACTTCGGAAATCTCGGGCGCCTGCTCCAAGAGCGTCACATCCGCCCCACGCAGGCTGAGCGCGCGCGCTACAGCCAGCCCGCCAATTCCGGCCCCGATGACCGCGATGCTCAGCCCGTCCAGTGTCATGCACCCCTCTTGATACGAAACGCGCCGGGAGGAAAGTCCCGGCGCGCGTTGCAGTGTGAATTTCGCTCTTGGGTCGCGGCCTCAGTCGTCGCGGTGCACCTTCTCGCGCCGCTCGTGGCGCTCCTGCGCCTCCAGCGTCATGGTGGCGATGGGGCGTGCATCCAGCCGCTTGAGGCTGATCGGCTCGCCCGTCATTTCACAATATCCAAACTCGCCCTCGTCGATCCGCCGCAAGGCGGCGTCGATCTTGCCCACCAACTTGCGCTGACGGTCGCGCGTGCGCAGCTCCAGCGCACGATCGGTCTCCTCGCTGGCCCGGTCGGCCACGTCGGGAATGGCCCGCGTGCCATCCTGCAATCCCTCGATCGTATCCCGGCTGCCTTCCAGCAATTCCAGCCGCCAGGCAATCAGCTTGCGCCGGAAATATTCCAGCTGCCGCTCGTTCATGAACGGCTCATCCTCGGCAGGTCGGTAGTCTTCGGGCAGAAATACTTCCGCTTTCATCTCGATCCCCTCATCAAGGCCAGTGTCTGGCATAATGAACTCCTCAGACAGTCGGCGCCCCATGCGCGGTGATCTACACGCCACATTCGAGATTGTCACTAGCCAATCACGCGGCATTGATGTGAATTGTCGAACAGTCTAGGTTGCCCGCGAATACCGTTCTACTGCCTCCTGACAGGATTGAAAAACCAATGAAATTCCTAGGCACCGACGCCTATGTCGCCACCGAAGACCTGACCGTCGCCGTCAATGCCGCCGTCACGCTCGAACGCCCCCTTCTGGTCAAGGGCGAGCCGGGCACAGGCAAGACCGAACTGGCCCGACAGGTGGCCGGCGCGCTTGGTCTGCGGCTCATCGAATGGAACATCAAATCCACCACCAAGGCGCAACAGGGCCTCTATGAATACGATGCCGTCAGCCGCCTGCGCGACAGCCAGTTGGGCGAGGCGCGGGTGCATGACGTGGCCAATTACATCAAACGCGGCAAGCTTTGGGAGGCGTTCGCGTCCGATGAAAAGGTCGTGCTCCTGATCGACGAGATCGACAAGGCCGACATCGAGTTTCCCAACGACCTGCTTCAGGAACTCGACCGCATGGAATTCCATGTCTATGAGACCGGCGAGACCATCCGCGCCCGCCACCGCCCCGTCATCATCATCACCTCGAACAACGAAAAGGAACTGCCCGACGCCTTCCTGCGCCGCTGCTTCTTTCACTACATCCGCTTTCCCGATCCCGAAACCCTGCGGCGCATCGTCGAGGTGCATCATCCGGGTATCAAGGACGCGCTCCTTTCGACCGCCCTCACCCAGTTCTTCGAGATCCGCGACCAGCCGGGGCTCAAGAAAAAACCCTCCACCTCCGAGGTGCTGGACTGGCTCAAACTGATCCTGGCCGAGGATCTGACCCCCGAGGACCTGCGCCGCGACGGGGCCGATGCCCTGCCCAAACTTCACGGCGCCCTGCTCAAGAATGAACAGGACGTGCATCTCTTTGAACGCCTTGCCTTCATGGCACGCCGCCAGCGGTGAAAAGGATCACGGATCACATATCTTTTTTGCGCCGCCTTCAACCATGACTTGTGCCAGGATCCATGGTAATCGTTGATTGCCGCAATGTTGCTGCAAAAGTTCCTTACGCGCGACAGGATGAAAATGAAATCTTCTCCCGACCCGGCAAAGGCCGTGGCAGGGATACGCTGCGCAGGGCCGATGGGGTCTGCATGTCCCTTGCCCGCTCGGGTCGGCGACAGGGGCCACGCCATGGGGCGGCTGACTCCTTGGTTTCAAATTAGGTGACGGGGGTCTTATGCGGCGTGCCATACTGCCAATCTTCCTGATGCTGGGCGCCTGCGAGCCCGGCAAGTATAGTTATCATGAACCGGCGTCGCGCGCCGCCATGCCGCACGAGTCCGACATTCCCCCGATGAAGGCATTTTCCGCGCCCCGTCCCCTGCCGCCGCAGCGCGCCAACCGTGACATTCAGCGCGACATCCTTGATCTCGCCTTTCAGCTGGAATCCGGTCGAACGCTGCAATATTTCACGCGCTTCGAGGGGCCGATTACCCTGCGCGTGACCGGCGAGCCGCCGATCACGCTGATCCCGGACCTCAACCGCCTGCTGCACCGCCTGCAAACCGAGGCCGGGATCAACATCACCCGCGTCTCCGACGGCCCCGCCAATATCACCATCGAGGCCGTGAGCCGCGACGCCATCCAGAGATCCCTGCCCAAGGCCGCCTGTTTCGTGGTGCCCAATATCTCGCGCCTGTCGCAATACCGCGCCGCCCGCAATTCCCGCGCGACGGATTGGAGCCAGTTGCGCCAACGCGAGAGAATCGCCATCTTCGTGCCCAATGACACCAGCCCGCAAGAGGTGCGCGACTGCCTGCACGAGGAATTGGCGCAGGCCCTTGGCCCCCTCAACGACCTTTACCGCCTTTCGGACAGCGTGTTCAACGATGACAACGTCCATGCCGTGCTGACCGGCTTCGACATGCTGGTGCTCAAGGTGTTCTACGCCCCCGAATTGCGCGCGGGCATGTCCCGCCGCGAGGTCGAAGAGCGTCTGCCCGCCATCCTGTCGCGCCTCAATCCCGCCGGGGACGGGCTGACCCCCCGCTTTGCCGGCTCCACGCCCCGCGCCTGGATCGACGCCATCCAGACCGCACTCGGGCCGGGCGCCCGCCCGACGGAGCGGCGCACCGCCGCAATGGACGCCGTGCGCATCGCGCAGGCCGTGGGCTGGACCGACCACCGCCGCGCCTTCAGCCATTTCGCCCTTGGCCGCATCACCCAGGCCGCTGATCCCGATTTCGCGCAGGATCAATTCATCCTTGCCGAACGCTTCTACGCGGTCAACTCCGGCACCGAATTGCACCGCGCCTATGTCGCTGCCCAACTGGCCGCCTATGCCATCGCGCAAGGGCGCGGCGAGGATGCGCT
>JBLRXE010000197.1:0-5193 GCA_047920895.1 Roseovarius sp. | reverse complement strand
CAGTCGCCATCAGCACAATGCACTTTGCCAAGGGACTGGAGTTCCGATCAGTTGTGGTGATGGCCTGCGACGACGACGTCATCCCCCAATCGGATCGGATTGAGTCCGTGGCGGATGATGCTGACCTTGAAGAAGTCTACAATACAGAACGCCATTTACTCTATGTCGCATGCACCCGCGCCCGCGATCATCTTCTTGTAACGGGTGTTTCACCACTATCCGAGTTTCTGGATGATCTCTTAAAGGGTTCCTAATTCAAATCGGCCTGAAATCTTTAACTCCCCGCTCGCCTTGTCTGTTACCCCCCTTCCTCAAACATCAAGAAAGGGTCTTGAGTGTCAATGGCGGACCTACCTTGAGAGTACCGTAACCGGGGGCAAATTTCGGTTTGGGGGCATTATTGGGGGCACCGTGTAGTTGCCACACAATAATAAACATATGAACCAATTGGTTAATTGCTAAATATGAGTCCCTTCAGCCACCACGTTCCTTTCCAAAATCATTCTATGACATCCGAAAACGCTTTGTTCACAAGTATTTCGGCGGTGTGGGTTGTCTTGTCCCGTGGGCCTTGTTCGATGGCACGCCCGCAGGTCAAACCCTCGGGTCTGCAGCGTTTCAGGGGCGTTCCTGGCTTGATCGGGCGCCAGCCATATGGCCGCGCGTTCCGCAGAGCCCGACAATGCGCCCGCGCAGCCGCCTTGACCATCGAACGCGGCGCGTGCCTCTATCCCTGTCGCGGGCCGGCTGCCTCGGCCTGCGCCCGCGCGGCATCGCTCTCATAGCTGGCCCAGGGCGTCCCGGTTGCCGTGGGCGGCAGATCGTCCGGCTTGTGCAGCAGGTGCAGGTGGGTCTTGGCAATGAAATGCCCGGTGATCGGCGCGGTCAGGAACAAAAAGAGCGTGATCATCAATTCGTGAAACGAAAACTGCCCCACCACAAAGTAGAAATACAGCATCGAGGCGACCAGCGCCCCGCCCACGCCCAACGTTGTCGCCTTGGTTGGCGCGTGGAGGCGCATCATCGGGTCGGGCAGCTTGATCAACCCGAAAGAGCCGACCAGACCAAACACACCGCTGATCACAAGACAGATCGAAATGAGAATATCCACAACCATGATCCGCCCCCTATTCGATGATATCGCCGCGCAACAAGAAGCGCGTGTAAGAAACGGTCGAGATAAAGCCGGTCATGGCGATGATCATCGACGCCTCGAAATACATGGTCGTGCCCTTGAGAATGCCGAACAGCGCCAGCAGCGCGATCATGTTCACCACCATCGTATCCAGCGCCAGAATCCGGTCGCCGACGGTGGGCGAACTGATCACCCGATAGATATTGAGCAGCAATCCCAGCCCGAAACAGCCAAAGGCGAAAAAGAGCGCATAGTCGATCATTCGAAAATCTCCTTGAGCCTGCGTTCGTAGCGCGCCTTGATGTCATCGCGCACGGCGTCCGGATCGGGCGCATCCAGGCAATGCACAAGCAGGCTGCGCCCATCTGCTGACAGGTCGCTCGATACTGTGCCCGGCGTCATGGTGATCGTGCCTGCCAGCACCGTGATCGCCTCGGGTGTGCGCAGATCAAGCGGGATCGTGATCCAGGCGGGCTTGGTGTTGGCATTGGCCTTGAACAGGATGATGATCGCCACCTGCACATTGGCCACACAGATATCCCACAGCACGATCAGCACAAATTCAACGATTCGCGGCAGGCTCGACAGACGCGGGCGGTTGGGCCAGTAGGGCGAGGTGATCAGGGGGATGATCAGCCCGAGGATCGTTCCCAGCACCAGATTGCCAAAGGTCAGTTTGTTCACCAGCATCTGCCAGACCACGATCAGGGTCAGCGTCAGGAACGGATGGGGCAGGATCTTGCGCAGCATTGTCTTTCCTCCCTCAACCACCATTCAGCACGGCGGCGATATAGCTCTCGGGCGCATGCAATTGCGCCGCCGTTGCCTCGATATACCCCATCACCGGACCTGCCAGCACCGATAGTGCCACGATTCCGCCCAGCATCGCGAAACAGGCCACCAGCGGCAGCGCGGGTTGTGGGGCCGGGGCCGGTTCGTTGCCCGTCTCGGGTGCCAGCTTCCAGAACACGGCGCTGCCCGCCTGAGCAAATCCAAGGATTGCCACCAGCGAGGTGCCAAGCACCACCGCCCAGATCAGCCAGACCTCCTCCATCCCGCGCACCGCGTCGAGGATAAGCAGCTTGCCGACAAAGCCCGAGAGCGGCGGCATTCCCGCCGTGGCAATCGCCGCGCCAAAGAAAAGCGCCGCGATCATGCCATGCTGCGCCATGCGCGGGCCGGGCAGCATCGCGCCGCCCATGGGCCCGCGCCGTTCGCGCACAAGATCGACAACGAGAAACAAGAGCGCCCCCGCCAGCGTCGAGTGGATCATGTAATAGAGCGCCGCCGCTGTGGTTTCGGGTCGGAACCCTGACAGCGCAATCAGCAATGTGCCCATCGAGCCGATGGCGGCAAAGGCCGCCAGCCGGCCAAGCCGTTTGGCCCCCAGAATACCCACCATCCCCGCCACCAGCGTGAGCAGCGCGCCATAGATCAGCATCTGGTCAATCAGCGCTGCCGTCGCCCCAAGGTCGGGGCCAAAAACCAGCGTATACATGCGCAGGATCGCATAGGCGCCCACCTTGGTCATGATGGCAAAGAGCGCCGCAACCGGGGCCGGGGCCTCGGCATAGGTTTCCGGTAGCCAGAAATGCAGCGGCAAGAGCGCGGCCTTGATGGCAAAGACGAGGAAAAGCAGCATCGCGCCCACGCGCAACAGCGCGCTGTCCTCAACCGGAATTTCCGCCGCCCGCACCGCCAGATCAGCCATGTTGAGCGTGCCCGTCACCGCATAGAGCGTGCCGAGCGCAAAGAGAAACAGGGTCGATCCAAGCAGGTTGTAGATCACATATTGCACGCCCGCCTTGAGCCTGCGCCGCCCTCCGCCATGGATCATCAGACCATACGAGGCAATCAGCAGCACCTCGAAAAACACAAAGAGGTTGAAGGCATCGCCGGTCAGGAAGGCGCCGAAAATACCCATCAACTGAAACTGATAGAGCGCGTGGAAATTATTGCCGCGCTGATCCCAACCTGTGCCCACCGCATAGAGCAGCACGATCAGTGCAAGCACCGCCGTCATCAGCACCATCAACGCTGACAGCCGGTCAAGAACCAGCACGATGCCAAAGGGTGCGGGCCAATTGCCCAGCTCATAGACTTCGATTACGCCGCTTGATGCCTGCATGGTCAGGCCAATCACCACCGCCAGCACCGCCACAACGCCTGCGATGGAAAACACCCGCTGCAAAGACGGATGATGCCGCATCGCCAGCGTGAGGATCGCGGCCAGCACCGCCGGTAGAACGACCGGGACAACAATCCAGTGGCTCATGCCTCAGTCTCCTGCGCGGGCTGTTCGGGTGGCGTCTCGGGGCCGATGTTTACGCTGTCCTCGCGCGACGAGAGGAACGATCCAAGCGCCATCATCACCACCACCGCCGTCATGCCAAAGGAAATCACGATCGCGGTCAGCACCAGCGCCTGCGGCAGCGGGTCGGTATAGGTCTCGATCCCCTTGCGCAGCACGGGAGGCATATCCACCACCAGCCGCCCGGCGCCAAAGAGGAAAAGGTTGACTGCATAGCTGAGCAGCGAAATCCCGATGATCACCGGAAAGCTGCGCAAACGCAGCACCAGATAGATGCCGGCAGCGGTCAAGAGGCCGATTGCACTTGCAAAGAGAATCTCCATCTCAGGCCTCCTTCTCGCCCGGCGCGTCGCTGAGGGCCGGGTTGATGTCCATGGGCGCGACATTGACCGTCTCCCCAGACCGCCGCGCCATGCTCGACAGGCTGTTGAGCGCCAGCATCACAGCCCCCACCACAGTCAGGAACACGCCCGTGTCAAAGGCCATCGCCGTGGCCCACTCGAATTCCTCGATGGGGGGGAAGTGCAGATAGCCGTAATCCGATGTCAGGAACGGCCGTCCCGCCAGCCACGCCCCCAACCCGGTGACAGAGGCAATCAGAACACCCACGCCAATGGTTGCGTGATAGGTCACCTTTTGCCGCGCCTCGGCCCAGGCAAAACCCGAGGCCATGTATTGCATCAGGAACGCAATTGCCACGATCAGACCGGCGATGAACCCGCCCCCCGGCTCGTTGTGCCCGCGCAGAAAGATATAGGCCCCCACCATCAGCGCAATCGGCATCATCACGCGCGTGGCCACGACCATCATCAGCGGGTGACGGTCGCCCGCCTCGGGATAGCGATGCGTTTTCCATTGCGACAGCCAGCGCCCGCCGGGCCCGTTGAGCACGGTTTCCGTCAGCGCATAGATCACCAGCGCCGCGATCCCCAGAACGATGATCTCGCCATAGGTATCAAAGCCACGGAAATCGACGAGGATCACGTTGACCACATTGGTTCCGCCGCCGCCCTTGTAGGAATTGGCAAGGTGAAAGGCCGAAATGCTCTCGGACGCGAAATCGCGCAGCAGAATGGCATAGGTCAGCCCAGCCACCGCAACGCCGCCCACCACCGCAATTGCCGCATCCCGCATCCGCCGCGCGACGCTGCTCTCTGCCGGGGTTTCGCGCGGCAGGAAATTCAGCGCCAGAAGGAGCAGGATGATCGTCACCACCTCAACCGAGATCTGCGTGAGCGCAAGGTCCGGCGCCGAGAGATAGACAAAGCCCATCGACACGATCAGGCCCATAATCCCCATCAGCACCAGCGCCAGAAAACGGTTGCGATGGAACGCCACCAGACAGATCGTCGCCAGCACCAGCAAGAGCCAGCCAATCGCAGGCAGGGCCGTGATCGGCAGGGGGGCGCGCGTCGCCTCCGCCATGGTTCCGCCGGCAAAGGCCAACAGGCCTGCGCCGACCACCGTCACCGCGAAAATCGCACCGTTGCGCGTGAGGGCGCCATTGTGGATGCCATCCGTCAACGCCGTGCTCAGCGAAGTGACAGCGCGCGTCACCGCATCGAACATGACCTTGGCCTCGGGGCGCGGCGCGACGTTCCACATCCGTGCAAGCGGCGCATGAAACTTGAGCAGCACAAACCCGCCCAGAACCGCAATCACCGACATCCAGAACGCGGGCACAAACCCGTGCCAGTGATAGATGTTCACATAGGCCGCATCTCCCGTCACCGCCCCCGCCGTGACC
>JBLRXE010000196.1:4342-5217 GCA_047920895.1 Roseovarius sp. | reverse complement strand
CCGCAGAGTCTGGCGCGGGCGGCGGGCGCAGCCGGGTTTCGGGCGGGCGCACGGGCGGCGGCCCGGCGCGCACCAGAACGCCGTCCGGGGTCAGCGCGCCCTCGGGCGTGGCCTGCACGAACCCGCGTGCGTCCCGGGTGAACCGGGTTCCCAGCGGCGTGGGCGTGGCGGGGGTCTCGGGGCGACGGTCCAGCGCGGCATCGGGGGCCGGGGGCAGGGCTACGGCATCCTGAAAATTCAGCGCCTCGTCAATCGAGGTCTGGTAAAACTCGTCCAGATTGGTGCTGTCGGCCTGCGCGGGCGGCTCGGGCGCCAGCGGCCAGATGCCGGTCGCCGCATAGCGCGCCAGCATTTCATCCGGCGTCAGCGCCTCGGGTGGTGGCGGCGTTGTGGCGACGGGCGCGGGCGCGGCGGTCCCTGCCACGATCTCCGGTTCCGCCTCAAGGGGTGGCGTCAGCGCGATTTGCGGCGCGCTTTCGCCCGACACCCCCGCCGGTTCGCTCCCGCCAAAGATCGTGGACCACGCGGCCACACCCACCAGAAAGAGCAGCAAGAGCGCGGTCAGGATCAGACCCAGAAACCGGGGCTTGCCTTGCATCAAAGGCTGGCTGCGCGCACCAAAGACCGTCAGGCGCTCCGCCTCCTCCGCCGGCGTGGCCACCCCGCCCTTGTTGCGCCGCGCCATCAGCCCCGCCAACACCGACCCCTGCGCCGCCTCGGGTGCGAGGCTGGCCGCGGCCATGTCGGTCAGCGCCGCATCGGCCCTTCCGGTCAAAACCGGCGCGGCACCCGGTTGCGGTATTTCAGGCACCGGGGCAGTATCGGGCAGCGGCGTGATCCGTGGCGTGCCCCCCAGCTTGGGGGCACCCTCCAGC
>JBLRXE010000196.1:0-4332 GCA_047920895.1 Roseovarius sp. | reverse complement strand
CCCCGCTCGGCCCTCATGCTGGAAAAGGACAGCGCGGGCAGGTCCGCCACAGGCGCGCTTTCCATCGGCGGCGTCACCTCGGGCAGGCGCGCGCTGCCCAGAATACGCACCGGCACCGCGTCGCGGTCCACGCCCCGTGCCTGCGCCGCCGCCCCAAAGAACGGCTCGCCCGCGAAACGATCCGATTGCGGCCGTGCCACAAAGCTGACGGGGTTGAATTTGTGTTCGGTGGCAAAGGCCTCGGCCTCGTCCAGCGTCTCGCTCGCCACGGCGGCGATATAAAGACGGCCCTCGTCCACACTCCAGTCATAGACCAGATCATCGACATGATAGGGCGTCGCCCCTTCCAATGCCACTGCGGCAGCACGATCATAATCCCCGTCCGGCGCACTCGAAGCAGGCAGGTCCATATATTTGATCTGCGCGTCGGGGATGATGAGCTTGGTCGCCAATCCCGACGGATCAAGCCGTGCCGCCTTGGCCCGGAGCGCTGCCAACTCTCCCGTCAAATCCACTGCGTTGAGCGGCACATCGCCCACCAGATGCCAGCCCGCGTCACCGGCGCGGTGCAAAAGGCCGATGCCTTCAAAAGAAAGGGACAGGGCGAAATTCGGTTTCATGGGGAACGCTTTAACACTCGTCCGGCCTTGGCGGGAGTCCTTGTTCTCGATTTCGTTATCCTACAGCAGCTTCGCGCCGAGGCCAACCATCCGGTCACGCCCCGGCGCAACCGATTATGCGCTCGCCTTGGCCAGCGCCTGCTCCAGATCGGCGATGATGTCCTTGGCATCCTCGATCCCGATGGAAATCCGCACCACATTGGGCGCGGCTCCGGCGGCGGTCTGTTGCTCGGGCGTCAATTGCCGATGCGTGGTCGAGGCCGAATGGATGATGAGCGACCTTGTATCGCCCAGATTGGCCACATGGCTGAATAGGTTGAGGCTATCCACCAGCTTCATGCAGGCGTCATAGCCGCCCTTGAGCGCCACGGTAAAGAGCCCGCCCGCCCCCTTGGGACAAATCCGCGCCACCCGGTCATGCCAAGGCGAGGATTTGAGGCCCGCATAGGTCACAGCCTCGACCGCCGGATGCCCTTCGAGCCAGCTTGCCACCTTTTCCGCGTTCTCGACATGCCGCGCCATGCGCAGGCTGAGCGTTTCGATCCCCATCAGCGTGTAATGCGCCGCCTGCGGATTGAGCGTCATGCCCAGATCGCGCAGCCCGATGGCGATGCCATGAAAGGTGAAGGCCAAGGGGCCAAAGGTCTCGTGAAACTTCAGCCCGTGATAGGCGGGTTCGGGGGCCGAGAGCGACGGGAACTTGTCGGACGCTGACCAGTCGAAATTCCCCGAATCAACCACCACACCGCCCGTCACCGTGCCATTGCCGGTGAGGAACTTGGTCATCGAATGAACCACCAATGTGGCCCCATGCTCGATCGGGCGGCAGAGATAGGGCGTGGCCGAGGTGTTATCGACGATCAGAGGCAGACCCGCCTTGTCGGCCACCGCCGCCACCGCATCGAGATCGGTGATATGCCCCCCCGGATTGGCGATGGATTCGCAAAAGATCGCGCGCGTGTTGTCATCAATCGCGGCATTGATCGCGTCGGTGTCGTCTATATCGACAAACTTGGCCGACCAGCCAAAGCGTTTGATCGTCTGGCTGAATTGCGTGATCGACCCACCATAGAGCCGCGTCGAGACCACCACATTCAGCCCCGGACCCATCAGCGGAAACAGCGCCATGATCTGCGCCGCATGTCCCGAGGAACAGCACACCGCCCCCGCGCCCCCCTCCAGCGTGGCGACACGCTCCTGAAGTGCGGCCACGGTCGGATTGGTCAGACGCGAATAGATATAGCCCACCTCTTGCAGGTTGAAGAGGGCGGCGGCGTGATCGGCATCGCGAAACACATAGGCCGTGGTCTGGTAAATCGGCACCTGCCGCGCGCCCGTGGCCGGATCAGGCCGCGCGCCCGCATGCACCTGCAACGTGTCAAATCCATAGGTCATGTCTGTGTTCTCCCGCATCATACATCTTGCAAACCCGGTTACGGCATCGCTAGGTGCCATGCAACGGGCATGAGGAGACAGACTATGGCACATCCCTTTCATCTGGCAATCAATGTGACCGATCTTGATGCGGCGCGGGCGTTTTACGGTGGGCTCTTGGGCGGGATCGAAGGCCGCTCGACCCAGACCTGGGTCGATTTCGATTTCTTCGGCCACCAACTCAGCCTGCATCTGGGCGCGCCCTTTGCGACGCAGGCCACCGGCAAGGTCGGCGATCACATGGTGCCGATGCCGCATTTCGGCGTGGTGCTGCCGCTCGACATCTGGCGCGGCATGGCCGACCGGCTCACAGCGGCGGGGGTCGATTTCGTCATCCCCCCCTCCGTGCGGTTCGAGGGTCAGCCGGGCGAGCAATGGACCATGTTTTTCCGCGATCCCTCGGGCAATCCTGTCGAGGTCAAGGGCTTTGCCGATATGGACGCGGTCTTTGCTGCCTGACCCTCAATAGGGATGCGCGCGCCCGTCCCAGGTCTCGAAACAGCCGCTTGACGCTGGCCCCAACGCCGCGAACCGCGCCACAAGGCCGGTCGCGGCCTCCTCCACCGAAATCTCGGCGCTGTCGCCGCCCATCTCGGTGCGCACCCAGCCGGGGTGATAGATGCCCACGGCGATGCCATCGCTTGCCAATTCGCTGGCAAGGTTCCGTCCGAGGTTGAGCGCCGCAGCCTTCGAGGCGCGATAGATATAGCTGCCCCCCGGCGCGCGGGTATGGCTGGCCATCTGGCTGGAAATGATCGCGATTTTCGCGCCCTTGCCCGCCCGCAGATGCGGCAATAGCGCCTGCACGCTCAGGAACACACCCGTCACATTGGTGGCAAAGGTCTCGGCCCACATCTGCGCCGGATAGCCCCCGACCAGCGGCTGCCCCTTGTCGAGATAAACGCCCGCGTTGCAGATCAAGAGGTCAACCGCCCGCTCTCCCAGCCGCGCGGCAAGTGCAGCGCAAGAGGCGGGATCGGTCACATCCAATGCCACCTCATCCCCTGACGGTGTGCGCGCCGTGGCGGTCACGTCATGGCCCGCGTTGCGGTAGTGATCGGCGAGAGCGCGCCCGATGCCGCGATTGGCGCCGGTGATGAGGATATGCATTTGGGGGCCTTTCGGTCAGTTGGATTTGCGGCGCGGGACAAAGGGCAGGGGGGCCACCGGCACGCCATCCTCGATCAGCTTGCGCGCCTCTTCGGGTTTCGCCTCGCCATAAATGGCGCGTTTCGGGGCCAGCCCGTCATGCATCTCGCGCGCCTCGCGGGCGAAATTGAGGCCGACATAGTCCGAATTCTCTTCAATCTGCCGCTTGAGCAGCGCCAGCGCCTGTTCGGCAGGGTTCGGGGCAGGGGCGGGGGCATCCTCGGGCGTGCTGCGCACCCTCGGGGCCATCAGCGCCTTTTGCACCTCTGCGCAACCGCACACAGCACAGGTCACCATGCTCGCACCGTGCAATTTGTCAAAGGCGGCAGCGGATTGGAACCAACTGTCGAACGTATGATCGTCGGCGCATTTGAGGCTGAACTTGATCATTTCCCGGTCCATCACATCGCCGCCGATAATTACGCCGCCCGGCGGAAATTTCAAGCTATGCTTTTGATTTTACAGCCGAGGCAGCTGGAGATCAACGCCGCGCATCGCCGCGAGATCAACCGTCCGCAGCAGACCAACCACAGACGCTGTGTCAAAGATATTGCCCAATGGCCCCACCCTCCTAAAACACCGCATGCGCGCCAAGGTCCACGCGCGCTTGCCCCGTGATCACCGCCTCATGGAAATCGAAGAGCCGGTCCTGCCCTGTCTCGGGCGTGGCCCCCGCATCATAGGCCCCCGCCGCCGCATCCCAGACCAGCATCGACTCGGTCGCATAATAGCGCCCGATCCGCGCCAGCTCTGCCTTGGCCCGCAGCCCCGGCAGCACGCGCCCGCCCAGCGACAGCCCCGCGATGACCGCATCCATCATCCCCACCGGCACCTGCCGCAGCTTGAGCGGACGCCCCAGCCGCGCAAAGAGCCACTCCGCCTGATCGCGCGGCGTGATCGCCGGACCGGGACCGCCGATGGGCAAGATCCGGTTCCAACGCTCAGGCGCCTCCAGACACCCCGCCAGATAGTCGCCCAAATCCCGGTCACTGATCGGCTTGCACGCCGTGAGCCGCCCATCCCCGAACACCAGAAAGGGCCGCCCCGCCCGCACCCGCGCAATTTGCCCCGACAGGGATTTGAAATAGGCCGTGGGCCGCACGATCGAATAGCGCAGGCCAGAGGCGAT
>JBLRXE010000195.1:0-5236 GCA_047920895.1 Roseovarius sp. | reverse complement strand
GTGACGCAGGTCTAGACGCCGGTTGAACTGGACGCGATCCTTGAGAACCCCAGAGGATATGCGCCGGGCACCTCAATGGGCTATGCCGGGCTGCGCAAGGCTCAGGATCGTGCCGACCTGATTGCGTATCTCGATCAGACCGATGGCACGACGTTTGAGATGCCGGTGGAAGAATCCGCGGCAGAAGAAGCAGCGGCTGAGCCTGCGGCAGAAGAAGCAGTGGCTGAGCCTGCGGCAGAAGAAGCGGCGGCTGAACCCGCGGCGGAAGAAGCGGCGGCTGAGCCTGCGGCGGAAGAAGCGGCGGCTGAACCCGCAGCAGAAGAAGCGGCGGCAGAGCCTGCGGCGGAAGCGGGCGCATCGGATTTCGCGGCGCTGGTGGCGGCGGCGGATCTGGCCGAGGGTGAAAAGCTGTTCCGTCGCTGTGGGGCCTGCCACAAGCTTGAAGATGGCAAGAACGGTGCCGGTCCGCATCTCTTTGGCATCGTCGGTCGCGATATTGCCAGCGTCGAAGGCTTTGCCTATTCCGACGCGCTCAAGGGTCTTGAGGGCGAGTGGACGCCGGAGAAGCTGAGCGGCTGGATCGAGAATCCGCGCGCTTATGCGCCCGGCAATCGCATGGGCTTTCCGGGGCTGAAGGGTGAGGCCGATCGCGCCAATCTGATCGGCTATCTGCAAAACGCCGCAAACTGAGCCGCGCGACATGTTCAAATGGCCGCTACCCGGTGAGGGTGGCGGCCTTTTTCATGGGCGGGGCACAGGATCGGTGCTTGAACAAGGCGCGCCCGCTCCCTAGCTTGCCAGCAACGGATCAAGCACCAGATAATGGGTGCGGCAGGAGGAGGATGGCATGACCGGACAGAACACCCTGACCAAGGCCCGGACATTCGCGGGATTGGTGCCATGGCGCCTGCGGCTGGCCATACTGGGCCTGTCAATTGCCGCGCTGATGGCACAGGCGGCGTGGGCGCAGGATGAGGTGATCACCTCGCACGGCTATTCGTTCTATGGCGACCTGAAATATTCCGCCGATTATCCGCATTTCGACTATGTGAATCCCGAGGCACCCAAGGGTGGGGAAATCTCGCTCTATGCACCGGGCACTTTCGATTCGATGAACCCCTATGCGCGGCAGGGCCGTGCCGGGCGCCTGTCCTGGATGGTCTACGAGAGCCTGTTGGGTGGGTCCGAGGCCACGGGTGAGCCGCTGCCGGGGGATCGCTATAACGAGGGCTATGGCCTGTTGGCCGAGCGGCTGGAATATGACGCGGGCAAGACATGGGTGATTTTCCACATGCGCCCCGAGGCACGATTTGCCGATGGCACGCCGGTCACCGCGCATGACGTGGTGTTTTCGCACAATCTCTTTCTGGAGCAGGGGCTGAAATCCTATGCCGAGGCAGTCAAGCGGCGGGTGCTGAGCGCCGAGGCGCTGGATGATCACCGGGTCAAGTTCACCTTTGCGACAGGTATCTCGCGCCGGTCGCTGATTGATCAGGTGGGCGGCACCCCGGTGTTTCCGCGCAAGTGGTATGAGGAGACGGGCGCGCGGCTGGATGAACCGCGGCTGGAGGCGGCACCGGGCTCCGGCCCCTATCAGGTCAAGAGTTACGATGTGAACCGCAATATCGTTTATGAACGCAACCCGGACTATTGGGGCTGGCATTTGCCGATCAACAAGGGGCGGCACAATTTCGACCGTATCCGGATCGAGTATTTCGCCGATGACAACGCGGCGTTCGAGGCGTTCAAGGCGGGGATTTACACGTTCCGGCCCGAGGGCAATTCCAAGACATGGGCCACGGGATACGATTTTCCGGCGGCGAACCGTGGTCATGTGATCAAGGCGGAGTTGCCGGATGGCTTGCCGCCGACGCCGTCGGGGTTCGTGTTCAACCTGGGCCGCGAGAAATTGCAGGACAAGCGGGTGCGGCAGGCGATTGCGCTGGGGTTCAATTTCGAGTGGACCAACGCGTCATTGCAATATGATCTGTTCAAGCAGCGCCATTCGTTCGTGCAGGACACCCCTCTCGAGGCCAGAGGCGTGCCGGAGGGGGCGGAGTTGGTGCTGTTGCAATCCTTGGGCGATCTGGTGCCCGAGGAGATGCTGACAGCGTCTGTTGTCATGGCGCACGCGTCCAATGGCGAGCGGCTGAATGACCGGCGCAACCTGCGTGCGGCGATGACGCTCTTGGATGAGGCGGGATGGGCCGTGGGCAGCGACGGCAAGCGCCGCAATGCGGCGGGGGATGTGCTCAGGATCGAGATCCCGATTTCCGCCTCTGGCTCTGCCACCATGTCGGCGGTGGTCGAGAGTTTCGTGAGCAATCTGCAGCTGATGGGGATTGAGGCCAAATTCGACAAGATCGACGCCGCGCAATACACCGCGCGCGAGCGGGATCGCGATTACGACCTGATCTTTGACAGCTATGTGGCCTTTCTCGAGGCGGGCACCGGCCTGCATCAACGCTATGGCAGCCAGGAAGCGGCGTTCAGCCTGTTCAACCCGGCGGGTCTGGCAAGCCCGATGGTCGATGCGATCATCGACCGCGCGCTCGAGTCGGGCAGCAAGGAGGAGCAGGACGTGGCGTTGACCGCGCTCGACCGTGCCTTGCGCCATGAATTCTTCATGATCCCGACTTGGTATCTGGACAAGAGCTGGATGGCCTATTGGGATATGTATGCCTATCCCGATCCGCTGCCGCCCTATGCAACCGGCGTGCTGGATTTCTGGTGGTATGACGCCGACAAGGCGCAGTCTCTCAAAGACGCGGGCGCGCTTTGATCCGGGGGAACCGCTGAGATGGGGGCCTATATCCTGCGGCGGCTGTTGCTGATCGTGCCCACGCTCTTTGGCATCATGGTCATCAACTTTGCTCTGGTGCAATTCGTGCCGGGTGGCCCGGTCGAGCAGATGATCGCCAATATGCAGGGGCAGGGCAATGTGTTCGAGAGCTTTTCCGGCTCTGGGTCCGACACCGGGCAGCAGATGGTGGGGGCCGCGGGCGGCAATGACCAATACCTTGGCGCGCGCGGTCTGCCGCCCGAGTTGATCAAGGAATTGGAGGAGCAGTTCGGTCTCGACAAGCCGCCGTTGGAGCGGTTTTTCAACATGATGTGGAATTACATGCGGCTCGATTTCGGCGAGAGTTATTTCCGCAAGATCAACGTGCTTGATCTTGTGCTGGAAAAGATGCCGGTCAGTATCACGCTGGGCCTGTGGTCCACGCTTATCGCCTATATCGTGTCGATCCCGCTGGGGGTGGCCAAGGCGGTGCGCGATGGCACCAAGTTTGACACATGGACCAGTGGTGTCATCATCGTGGCCTATGCGATCCCGGCGTTTCTCTTTGCCATCATGCTTCTGGTGTTGTTCGCGGGCGGCAGCTATTTTCAGATTTTCCCGCTGCGCGGCCTGACCTCGGACAATTTCGAGCAGTTGAGCCTCTGGGGCAAGGCGGTGGATTACCTCTGGCATATTGCCTTGCCGGTCATTGCCTCGACCATTTCGGCCTTTGCCACGCTGACGCTGCTGACCAAGAACAGTTTTCTGGACGAGATCAAGAAACACTATGTGATGACGGCGCGAGCCAAGGGGCTGAGTGAGCGGCGGGTGCTTTACGGCCATGTGTTCCGCAATGCGATGCTGATCGTGATTGCGGGCTTTCCAGCGGTGTTCATCGGGGTATTCTTTGGCGGCTCTGTGTTAATCGAGACGATTTTCAGCCTTGATGGGCTGGGGCGGCTGGGGTTCGAGGCCGCCGTGGGGCGTGATTATCCGGTGATGTTCGGCACGCTCTTTCTCTTTGGTCTCATTGGCCTTGTGGTCGGTATCCTGTCGGATCTCATGTATGTGCTGGTTGATCCGCGGATTGATTTCGAGAAGCGGGAGGGATGACCGCATGATCCGTCTCTCGCCGCTGGGTCAACGCCGCTGGCGCAATTTTCGGCGCAACAACCGGGCCTATTGGTCGCTGATCCTGTTTTCGGTGATCTTTACCGTCACGCTCTTTGCCGAGTTTGTGGCCAATGACAAACCGATATTGCTGCAATATCGCGGCGAATTCTACATGCCGATTTTCCGTTTCTATCCTGAAACCGCGTTCGGTGGCGATTTCGAGACCGAGGCGATTTACCGCGACCCCGAGGTGCGCTGTTTGATTGCGTCGGGGGGGCTGGACCGCTGTTTTGACGATCCCGAGGGCGTGATTGTCGATGCTGAGGATGGGGTGGTCGCAGGCGAGGTGATCGAAAAGGGCTGGGCGATCTGGCCACCCATTCCCTATAGCTACAAAACGACGGTGGACCGGCCCGGTGCGGCCCCGCTGCCGCCCAACAGGCAGAACTGGCTGGGCACGGATGACACCAAGCGCGATGTGTTGGCGCGGGTGATCTACGGCTTCCGGCTCTCGGTGCTGTTCACGCTGATCGTCACTGCGCTGTCATCGGTGATCGGGATCGCGGCGGGGGCGGTGCAGGGCTATTTCGGCGGGCGCACCGATCTGATTTTCCAGCGGATCATCGAGATCTGGTCCTCGACCCCGCAACTCTATGTTATCATCATCCTTTTTGCGATCCTGCCGCGCAGTTTCTGGCTGTTGGTGGTGATTACGGTGCTTTTCGGTTGGATGGCGCTGGTGGGGGTGGTGCGTGCAGAATTCCTGCGGGCGCGCAATCTGGAATATGTGCGCGCGGCCAAGGCATTGGGGGTGTCGAACCTCACGATCATGTTCCGCCATATGCTGCCCAATGCGATGGTGGCGACACTGACCATGCTGCCCTTTGTGATTACCGGCGCGATTTCGTTGTTGGCGGGCCTTGATTTTCTGGGCTTTGGCCTGCCGTCCTCGGCCCCGAGCCTTGGTGAGTTGACGCTACAGGCCAAGCAGAACCTGCAAGCGCCGTGGTTGGCGTTTACCGCGTTTTTCGCCTTTGCCATCATGCTGTCGCTGCTTGTGTTCATCTTCGAGGGCGTGCGCGATGCCTTTGACCCCAGAAAGACCTTTGAATGAGTGTGCTGGAGGTCAAGGACCTGCGGATCAGTTTCCGGCAGGACGGGCAGGTGATCCCGGCGGTCAAGGGCGTGTCGTTCCGCGTGGACCGGGGGGAAACCGTGGCGTTGGTGGGCGAGAGCGGCTCGGGCAAGTCGGTCACCGCGCTCTCGCTCACCGCCCTCGTCGCCTCGCCGCCCGGGGTGATCACCGGCGGCGCCGTGCGCTACAAGGGCCGCGACCTGCTC
>JBLRXE010000194.1:0-5249 GCA_047920895.1 Roseovarius sp. | reverse complement strand
CTCGCGCGGGTGCGGCGCGCCCTCTACACGGTCCGGTTCCGGCAGAAGCCCATCATCGCTCATGGCAGCCACGCCCGCACCACGCGCGTCACATCCTCGGCCACCGCGTCCACGTCGCGCGCGCCGTCGATCACCGCGAAGCGCGGGGCGAATTCTTGCGCCAAGGCCAGAAAACCGGCGCGCATCCGTGCCTGCATACCCTCGCCAAACGACTCGAACCGCGCTTCGGCGCCGCCACGCGACAGTGCCCGGCCAAGACCCAAGGCCGGGTCGATGTCAATCAGCACGGTCAGGTCCGGCTCTCGCCCGATCATCAGCCCATGCAACTGATCCACCAACCCGCGCAGATCGCTCCGGCCAAGGCCCTGATACATCCGCGTGCTATCGGCAAAACGGTCGCAGATCACCACCGCGCCGCGATCCAGTGCGGGGGCGATCACCCGCTCCAGATGGTCGCGCCGTGCGGCGGTAAAGAGCAGGATTTCGGTCTCGGCGGACCAGCGATCCTTGTCGCCCTCGAGCACCAGACGCCGAATTTCCTCGGCTCCCGGACTGCCCCCCGGTTCGCGCGTCAATACCACATCGCGCCCCATCGCGCGCAGCGCCTCGGCCAACCGCCGCGCTTGCGTGGATTTGCCAGACCCGTCGATCCCCTCAAAACTGAGAAACAGCCCCTGCCCGCTCAAATCGCCCCCTCGGGGCCTTGTAGCAAGCGCGCCAGGAGCACGCCTGAGACAGTGCGTATCCGGGACAGAAATCCACCCTGCGCCACATCCTCGGCGGCGACCAGCGGCACGCGCGTCTTGGGCAGCCCCTCGGGCGCAAAGACCAGTTCGGCCAGCACATCGCCCTTGGCCACAGGTGCGCGCACCGGCCCAGTATAGACCACCTCGCCCTTCAACTCGCCGCCATCGAGCACCGGCAACAAGGTCGACACATCCTCGGCCACAGTCAGACCCACGCTAGGGGCCTCGCCCATCCAGACCTCAGCACGCGCCACTTCCTCGCCGGCCGTGAGCACGGATTTCTGCGCGAATTGCCGAAAGGCCCAGTTCACGATCGACTCGGATTCACGCGCCCGGTCCTGTGCTGACGCCAGTCCCGAGATCACGAAGATCACCCGCCGGTCGCCCTGCACCGCTGATCCGGTCAGACCAAAGCCCGCCTGTTGCGTGTGTCCGGTCTTGAGCCCATCCGCCCCGATCCCCAGCCCAAGAAGCGGGTTGCGGTTGCTGATGTTGCTGGGCGCGCGCCCGTCAAAGCGAAACTCGGTCTCGGCAAACATTTTGTAGAATTCCGGGAAATCCTCGATGATCCGCCGTGACAAAAGCGCCAGATCGCGCATGCTCATCACATGTCCCTCGGCAGGCCAACCACTGGCATTGCGGAATACGGAATTGGTCATACCCAACTGCTGGGCGCGCTGCGTCATAAACCGGGCAAATCCGGCCTCGGTGCCATCCGGGCTCAGCGCCTCGGCGATCACCGCGCAGGCGTCATTGCCGGACAGAACGATGATCCCGCGCAACAGGTCCTCGACCCGCACCCGGTCGGTGGTATCAAGGAACATGGTCGAGCCGCCGTAGCTCATCGCATGCTTCGAGACCGGCAAACGCTCATCCAGCGTCAAGCGTCCGCTGCGCACCGCCTCGAAGGCCACATAGAGCGTCATCAGCTTGGACATGGACGCAGGCGGCAGCGGCGTGTCGGCGTTCTTGTCCAGCAGCACAGTGCCCGTGGTCACATCCACAACAAACGCCGCCTTGGCGCTGGTTTCAAAGGCCTGCGCCGGCAGCACAAGCCCAAGGCAGAGCGCGGCGGCGGCAAAATAGCGGATCAGGCTCATCAGCTCCTCCTCTTGTCAGTTAGTGACAGCATAGGCATCGTCAAAGCCGATCCCCTTGATCTTCTTGAGCAGCGCGGCCTGCTCCGAGGCATTCGTCGCAGGGCCCACGATCACTCGCCAGAACGTCTTGCCCTGGCTGTTCTGCTCCAGCACCGAGGGCACCATTCCCGCCTGCCGCATCGCCGTGGCGGTGTTGCGCGCGTTTTCCTCGACGCTGAAAATCCCGATCTGGATAAAGGGCTTTTCAAGACCAGCCACGCGGGTGGGTGCCGGCCTAGGCGCAGGCGCAGGCGCTGCCGCAGCCTTATCTTGGGGTGCGGCACCCTGCGCTGCTTCTGCCGCGTCAATGGCCGCTGCGGCCCCGGCCACGGGATCAAGCGCCGTGGCCGCGATCTCTGCCGGTGCGGCAAGGATCGTTGCCGCATCCGCGATTGCTTCGGGTGCCGGGGTTTCCTCTCTGGTCTCTTCGCGGCGCAGCGCCGTCACGTTGAGCTGCACCGGCGCCCCCGCCAACATACCCAGAGCGGCGGCGGCATCCGAGGACACCTGCAACGCCGGGCCGGGAACGTCGCGCGCGCGCCGGAAAAGCGCGCCAATCACGAATTTGGAATCCGCCGTGCTGCGGATGATGACCCGCTCGGGTTCCTTGACATCGGGATGCGCCACCCAGACCCCGCCGAGCGAAGGCCGCCCATCCCAAAGGCCCATATCCGTCACCTGAAACACATCGGGTGCCTCGACATCGCGCTCCACCAGCTTGACCGAATTGCGGGCAGGCGCGATCCCTTGCACCGCGGACTGCCCGGCACGGTCCGGTTTGAGCCAAGATGGCGCGCCCTGCTCGCACCCCGCCAGCACCGCCATCGCCGCACCGACGAGAACCAGCCGGATCAGCCGCACCTCTCCGCCCTTGCCCTGTTCCGCAAATGTCATCTCTTGCCCTTTGCCCAATGCCTCAGTGCGCGCGCGTTTCGGCGTAAATCGCCGGTGGTCCGGTCTTGCCTGTTTCCGTCCCGATCCTGTCACGCGCCCGCACTCTAGCGCCTTGCCCCCCGCGTGAAAAGTGCGCAGGCGGAAGATGCGCGATTTTCCCCGGCACTCCCCCTTTCAGAATCGCCCGGACATCTGTAGGCACAGTCGAACCACGCATCGGCGCACGGAATGGCTGACCCAGCCCACATGCCCCGGTGCAGGCTACGGCACGGAAGCTTGGCAGAGTGGTCGATTGCACTGGTCTTGAAAACCAGCGTACCGAGAGGTACCCAGGGTTCGAATCCCTGAGCTTCCGCCACAACTTCTTCACACCTTGTGCTAGGATTTTCCACGCAGCGCCGCACGCAGGGCGTCGCCAAACGCACCTTGGGCAGCTTGCGGCTCGGGCTTGGCGGAGGGCGCCGGGGCGCTTTGGCGCGGGTGGCCCGGCTTCCCGGATTTTGACGATTTGGCTGCGTCGGGCGCGGTCCCGCGCCCTGCGTCTGGTGCGGCACCACCCTCCTTGCGCATGCTCAGACCAATCCGTTTGCGTGCAACATCAACCTCGGTCACGCGCACCTTGACCACATCGCCGGCCTTGACCACCTCATGCGGGTCCTTGACGAAACGGTCGGCCAGTTGGCTGACATGCACCAACCCGTCCTGATGCACGCCGATATCGACAAAGGCGCCAAAGGCCGCGACATTCGTCACCGTGCCCTCCATCAACATGCCGGGTTTCAGATCCTTGATGTTGTCCACCCCATCGGCAAATCGCGCGGTGACAAAGCTCGGGCGCGGATCGCGACCGGGTTTTTCCAGCTCTGTCAGAATGTCCCGCACCGTAGGCAAACCAAATGTGTCATCCACAAAATCCTCGGCCCGCAGACCGTTCAGCGCCTCGGGCGTGCCCATGATGGCGCGAATATCCCGCCCACAGGCCTGCACGATCCGGCGCGCCACGCCATAGGCCTCTGGGTGAACGGACGTGGCGTCCAGAGGTTCGGCGCTATCGCGGATACGCAAGAACCCGGCGCATTGCTCGAACGCCTTGGGGCCAAGCCCGGACACCTTCAGCAGCGCCTTGCGCGACGGAAACGCACCTTGCGCATCGCGATGCGTCACGATGGCCTGCGCCAGGGACGCCCCAAGCCCCGCCACCCGCGCCAAGAGCGGGGCCGAGGCCATGTTGAGATCGACACCGACCGCGTTCACCGCATCCTCGACCACGGCATCGAGGGCCTGCACCAGACGCCGCTGATCGACGTCATGCTGGTACTGCCCCACGCCGATCGACTGCGGCGCGATCTTGACCAGTTCCGCCAGCGGGTCTTGCAACCGCCGCGCAATCGAGACCGCGCCACGCAGGCTGACATCTAGGTCGGGAAATTCCAGCGCCGCCAGTTCCGAGGCGGAATAGACCGAAGCCCCCGCCTCGGACACGATCACGCTCATTGGCCGCTTGGCACCCGGCGGCAAGAGCTTCAGCGCCTCCGCCACCATGCGCTCGGTCTCGCGGCTTGCGGTGCCATTGCCGATGGCGATCAATTCCACACCATGCTTGCGCACCATCTCCAGCACCGCCACCTGCGCCCCGCGCAGATCGTTCCTGGGCTGAAAGGGATAGAGCGTCGCGGTCTCTATCAATTTGCCGGTGGCATCGACCACCGCCGCCTTGACGCCCGTGCGAATACCCGGATCAAGCCCCAAGGTCGGGCGCGGGCCTGCCGGGGCAGCGAGCAGCAAATCCTTGAGGTTGCGCGCAAAGACCGTAATCGCCTCATCATGGGCGCGCTTGCGCAACTCGCCCATCAAATCGACATACATCGACAGGCTCAGCTTGACCCGCCAAGTCCAGGCGGCCACACCGCGCAACCAGAGATCCCCAGCACCGCGCCCCGGAATGCCAATCGCTGCCACGATCATGCCCACGGCACGCGGCGTTCCTGTCTCGGGATCGGGGGCGATATCCAGCGTCACGATCTCTTCCTTCGCCGCGCGCAGAATGGCCAAGGCACGGTGCGCGGGGATCTTCGCCCAAGGTTCGCGGCGATCGAAATAGTCCGAAAACTTTGCCCCCGCCTCTTCCTTGCCCGGCAGCACGCGGGCGCTGATGGTCGCCTCGGAGCGCATGAAATCACGCAAGCGGCCCAGAAGCGTGGCATTCTCGGTCAATTCCTCGGCCAGAATGTCGCGCGCACCCTCCAGCGCCTCTTTCACGGTCGTCACAGCCTCGCTCAGATAGCCTGCGGCCAGATCCTCGGGCACAGCGGACCGCGCGGCCAGAATCGCGCGCAACAGCGGCTCCAGACCGTTTTCGCGCGCGATCATCGCCTTGGTGCGGCGCTTGGGTTTGAAGGGCAGGTAAATATCCTCGAGCACCGCCTTGGTTTCGGCCCCGGCGATGGCACGCGCGAGCGGCTCTGTCAGC
>JBLRXE010000193.1:0-5257 GCA_047920895.1 Roseovarius sp. | reverse complement strand
AGGCATCGTTGTCGGCGGTGGTGTGGCTCTGATTCAGGCGGCCAAGAAACTGGCCGGTCTCGAAGGCGTCAACAGCGACCAGAACGCCGGTATCGCCATCGTGCGCCGCGCGCTCGAAGCGCCGCTGCGCCAGATCGCCGAGAATGCCGGTGTTGACGGCTCTGTCGTCGCGGGCAAGATCCGTGAAAGCGACGATCCCAAGTTCGGCTATAACGCCCAGACCGACGAATACGGCGACATGTTCAAGTTTGGCGTCATCGACCCGGCCAAGGTTGTCCGCACCGCGCTGGAGGATGCGTCCTCGATCGCAGGCCTGCTGATCACCACCGAAGCGATGGTGGCCGAAAAGCCGCAAAAAGAAAGCGCCGGTGGCGGCATGCCCGACATGGGCGGCATGGGCGGCATGATGTAAGCCACTCTTGGCATTATGCTATCGGATCGGGGCTGCCTTCGGGCGGCCCCTTTTCGTCTGCGGGCGCGCCTCAGGGCTTTTGCAGCAGAATGACGCGACCAACGCTGAGGCGGAGCCCGCTGCCGTGAAGCTCGATCTTGCCGATGCCCTCAATGCGACACAGCTCTTCCAGACGAACCATGAATGCAGATTGCGCACATTCCGTCTCGACCCGTTCGCGCGTTTCTGTCGCCGTGTTGATCGTTGCGGGAAACAGCGCACCATCGGGCGCGTAGAACATGAACGGCGTCTCGCCAAATCCGCCCCGATTATAGGTGATCATGCCACGGAATGTGACCTCGGCCTCGCTCATTGAGTGCAGATAGCTTTCAAGAGTTTGGGTCTGGGCCTGCGCAGGAGCGACGGCGCAGAAAACCAGGGCTGCGGCGACAGGTTTGACGAGCTTGGCAAGATATCCGCGCCCAGACACCAAAAGAACTCTCCCCATGCCACAACTCCTGTCATTCCTTGGTTGATCCCGCCCGCGATTGCGGCGCTCTGAGACTTTGCGACAAGACACCCGATCCTTGCCAACGGCAACACCCAACCACGTTTCCCGCCACTCTGCCACAAACACTGTGTCGAGGCGTTGCAGAGGTGCATTTTGACCACGCTGTCACCCTGGCCGCATCTTGTTGACCAAGTATCTCTCCACAGACTTGCCGGGCGTCACCCATTTGGGCCTGTCATTCGATTTCGAACAAAGACCTCGTCTTAGCCGCGCCATGAAATCCGGGGCGGTCACGATCATCGGACTATACCCAACTTGCCGGAGCGGGTAGCAAGGGGCATGCGCCTGTTTCTGTTGACCGCCCTTACCATGATCGCCTTTGCCGCCAATTCGGTGCTGAACCGGATGGCCTTGGCGGGGGGCGCAATGGATGCGGTCAGTTTCGGGGTCATCCGGCTGGTCTCTGGCGCGGTGGTGCTGGGGCTTTTGTGTCTGATGCTGCGCGGCGGGCTGCGCCTGTTCGGGCCGGGGCGCGGGATCGGGGTGCTGGCGCTCTTGGTTTATCTCTATGGGTTTTCCATGGCCTACCGGGCGCTGGATGCCGGTCTTGGGGCGCTGATCCTGTTTGGCGTGGTGCAGATCACCATGTTCACGGGTGGTCTGATGGCGCGCGAGGCGATGCCCGCGCAACGCTGGATCGGGGCGGTGATGGCCTTTGGCGGGCTTGCGTGGCTGCTCTGGCCAGGTGCGGGACCACAGGTGAGCGTGATCCACGGCCTCTTGATGGCGGCGGCGGGCGTGGGCTGGGGCGTCTATTCGCTGAACGGGCGCCGATCGGGGGATGCGCTGATGGCCACGGCCGCCAATTTCATCTGGGCCGCCCCCGTGGGTCTCCTGGTTGGCTGGCTGGTGCCGAAGGGCGCCGAAGGGATCGTGATCGGGCCGCAGGGCGTCATGCTAGCGGTGCTGTCGGGGGCGGTGACATCCGGTCTGGGCTATGCGCTCTGGTATAGCCTCTTGCCGCGGCTGGCCGCCTCTGTCGCGGCGGTGGCGCAGCTGACCGTTCCGGTCATTGCCATGGCGGGCGGCATGCTCTTGCTGGACGAGGCGGTGAGCGCCGAATTTGCACTGGCAAGCGTGCTGGTGCTGGGCGGCGTTGCGGTCTCGGTGGTCCCCCGGCGCGCTCAGGGGCCGACGATTTCCTCCAAGGGGTCGTAGCCCATCCCGCGCTGAAACGCGACGCGCGCAAGACTGTCAGGCTTGATCCGCAAGTCCCCCATCTCCGCCTCTGTCACCCACCGGCGGCGGCTCACGATCGCTTCCGGGTCGCGCCAATCGTCCGAGAGCGTGCCCGCCACCAGCGCGCAGCGAAAGAACACCTCGACCTGATGAAAGCCGGTGGCAGGCGCGTGGAATTCATTGACCAGACAGGGGGGCCCAACGCGGATCGTCAACCCGGTTTCTTCATAGACCTCGCGGCTCAGATTTTCGGGCAGCGATTTGCCCACCTCGACCCCGCCGCCCGGCGCACACCAGAGCGTGCTGGCGGCATCGGCATAGGCATTGACCAGCAAGAGCCGCCCCTGATCCACAATCACGGCACGGGCGGCAAGACGGGGCGAGGGCATGGGCGGACCTGACATATCGGGCGTTGCAGTCCGAGGGTATGCTGTACAAACTCGGCTGAAAAGGGGTTGTGTTCGGACCCTGCCTTGGGCCAGCTTGCGCGCAACACATGGAAAGGATCTGACATGGCAACCAACACACGCAACGGCGGGCAATTGCTGGTGGACTGCCTGTTGGCACTGGGCGCGCGTCATTCTTTCGGCGTGCCGGGCGAGAGCTATCTTGCCGTGCTGGATGCGCTGCATGACACCGCCGGGCGGCTGGATTTCGCCCTCTGCCGTCAGGAGGGCGGGGCGGCCTTCATGGCCGCCGCCTATGGCAAGCTGACTGGCCGTCCCGGCATCTGTTGGGTCACGCGCGGGCCGGGGGCGACCAATGCCGCGATCGGGGTGCATACCGCGATGCAGGACAGCGCGCCGATGATCCTCTTTGTCGGTCAGGTCGGCACCGACATGAAGGGACGCGAGGCGTTTCAAGAGCTCGATTACCGCGCCGTCTTTGGCACGATGGTGAAATGGGCGGTCGAGATTGATCAGGTGGACCGCATCCCCGAAATCGTGGCGCGGGCGTGGAAAACCGCCGTGACGGGGCGACCGGGGCCGGTGGTGGTGGCCCTGCCCGAGGATATGCTGACCGATGTGACCGAGGTCGCGGCACTCTCCGGGCCGGGGGACTATCCAGAGCCGGAGCCGGGCGCAGAGGCCGTGACCCGCGCGCGCGCAATGCTGGCCGGGGCCAAGCGGCCCCTCCTTCTCTATGGCGGATGCAACTGGACAGACGCGGGGCGCGCAGCCTTGCAAGAGTTTGCAACCGGGTCGAACATCCCGGTCGTTTCGGTCTTTCGCTATCAGGACCAGTTCGACAATCACGCCCCGGTCTTTTGTGGCGAGGCGGGCGTGGGCATGGTGCCCAATGTGCGCCGCCTCTTGGCCGAGGCGGATGTGATTCTGGCGATCAACAACCGTTTTGGCGAAAACTCCACCGATGGCTACACGGTGTTTGACCTGCCAGAGCCGCGCCAGTGCCTTATCCATGTGCATGGCTCTGATCTGGAACTGGGCAAGGTCTATCAAGCGGCCTTGGGCATTCAGGCGGGGCCGAATGCCTTTGCGCGCGCGCTGAACGCGGGCGGGCAGGTGACAGGCGATTGGGCCGCGTGGCGGGCAGAGGCGCGCGCGGGCTATGAGGCGGGCTTTGATCTGCCCGACCTGCCCTCACCCGTCGATATGGGCAAGGTGACGGCCTATTTGCGCGACATGCTGCCCGAGGATACAATCATCACAAACGGCGCGGGCAATTTCGCGATCTGGTCGGGGCGGTTCCTGAAATACGGGGCCGCAATGCGCCTCTTGGCCCCGCAATCGGGGGCCATGGGCTATGGCATCCCGGCGGCGATCGCCGCCAAGGTCGTGCATCCCGAGCGTCGCGTCGTCTGCTTTGCCGGGGATGGCGATTTTCAGATGACCTGTCAGGAACTGGCCACGGCGGCGCAGGCGGGCGCGCAGCCGGTGATCCTGATCCTCAACAACGGCATCTATGGCACCATCCGCGCCCATCAGGAGCGCAACTATCCCGAACGGGTTTCAGGCACCGACATGGTCAACCCGGATTTTCCCGCCCTCGCGCGCGCCTATGGGTTTCACGGCGAACGGGTAGAGCGGACCGAGGATTTCGCGGACGCCTTTGCGCGCGCCTGTGCATCGCCGACCGGCGCCGTGCTCGACCTCGTGATCTCACCCGAGGCGCTGACGCCGCGCGTGACGCTGAGCCAGATGCGCGCGGCGGGCCTGCGCAAACGCAACGGCATGTAACCCCTGTTCAGAACGCGCATTTGCGCCTATGGGGGCGGCATGAGCAGATTGACCATCCTTGCGGGCCTGTTCCTGGCCCTCTGGACCACGACGGCGCGGGCCGATTGCGTGGTGCTCTTGCATGGGCTGGCGCGCTCTGATGCGTCTTTTGTGATCCTGCAAGAGGTGCTCGAGGCGCGCGGCTATGACGTATTCAGCCCCGATTACCCCTCGACCGAAGAAGATATCGAGCGGCTGGCGCGCGAAACCCTGCCCTTTGCGGTGCGGGTTTGCGGCGCCACTCGGGTGCATTTCGTCACCCATTCCATGGGCGGCATCCTCTTGCGGCTCTGGCTCAAGGACAACCGCCCCGAACAGATGGGCCGGGTCGTGATGCTGGCCCCGCCCAACCATGGCAGCGAATTGGTCGATGAACTGGGCGGGCTCGAACTCTTTCGCTGGCTCAACGGGCCTGCCGGACTGCAACTGAAAACCGGGCCGGGGGGCGTGCCGGAAAACCTGCCGCCGGTGGATTTCGAACTGGGGGTGATCGCGGGCACCCGCTCGCTCAACCCCTATTTTTCAAGCCTGATCGACGGGCCGGACGATGGCAAGGTCTCGGTCGCCTCGACACGGGTCGGAGGCATGGCGGATCACATCACCCTGCCGGTGACGCATACATTCCTGATGAACAACCCCCTCGTGATCGCGCAGGTCGAGGAATTTCTGGCGCATGGGCAGTTCAACCATGGCCTGACCCTCGGTGATGTCCTGCTGGGCCGGAGATGACGATGACGGCGCTTGCGATCACCGTGCGCGGGGCGCAGGTCCTGACGCCCGAAGGGCTGACCGCCTGCGACCTCCCGCTCAGCGGCGGGCGGATTGCCGATACGCCTCTGGGCCGCACGGTGGACCTGAGCGGCTACATGATCCTGCCCG
>JBLRXE010000192.1:0-5277 GCA_047920895.1 Roseovarius sp. | reverse complement strand
GTGTCGCCGGGCGAGTGCGAGGATGTGCCCGGCCTGCGCGGCGGCAATGTTGTCGGCATCGACAAAGACCGAGAGGTGGGTGGACATGGCAAAGATGATCCTAAAATACGCGTCCGGATGATGTGAGTCGCCAAATCCGGCAGGATCAAGGTAAAGGGCGGGCGGATTCCGGGCAATCCCTGCTGGCGTGGTGAATGGGTCCGCTCAGCCCGCCGATCGCCCATCCAGCCACCGGCGACACCCCCGGTCCACCCCGGCGTGCAGCAAGAGCGTCAGGAGCGCCAGAACGATGAGGGCGGCGAACATGAGGTCGATCTTGGCGCGGCCATTGGCCAGCAGCATGAGGTAGCCCAGACCCTTGGACGCGCCCACCCATTCGCCGATGATTGCGCCGATGGGGGCGTAGACCGCCGCGAGGCGCAGACCGGAGGCGAAACCCGGCAGAGCCGCTGGCACGCGAATGTACCACATGAGGCGGCGGCGGCTGGCCCCCATGACCCGCGCAAGGTCGAGCCACTGCGGCGGTGTGCGCATCAGCGCGTCGAAGAACGCAGACGTCACTGGGAAGTAGATGATCAAGAGCGCCATCGCGACCTTGGACCAGAGGCCATAGCCCAGCCAGAGCGTGAGGATCGGGGCGAGGGCAAAGACCGGAATCGCTTGGGAAAACACCATCATCGGGCGGATAAGACGCCGCGCCATGGGCGAGGAGGCAAGGCCAATCGCCGAGAGCCCGCCAAGGATCGCGCCCAAGGCCAGACCGATCAGCACCTCTGCTGCCGTGATGGTCGCGTGGTGGGCAATCAGCGCCCGGCTGGCCCAGAGGGTTTCAACCACGCGTCCAGGTCCCGGCAGGATGAAGGGCGGCAATGCCGCGAGCGTCACCAGCGCCTGCCAAAGCCCGAGGGCAAGGGCCGTGGAGGTGGCGATGGTGATGAGGCGGCTCATGCGGTCTGGTATCCGGCGAGGGCCGCATCGAAAAAGGCACGCTCCAGTCGCGTGGCGCTGACAAAGGCGGATTGCGTGGCGGCTTGATCCTCGGGCGAGAGGGTGGGCCAGACCTGATCGAGCTGCGCGCGCAGATGGGCCACGACGGCTTCGAATCCCTCTCCGCTGTGCAGCGTGATCCATTCCCCGAACCAGAAGGGAACGTGTTCGGCGCGGTCCGCATGTGGGCTGGCCCATTCGAGATAGGTCCATTCCGCCACGCTGAGCACCGCGATCATCTGTGCATAGCGTCCTGATTTGGCCGCCGCGCGCATCAGGGCCTGAAACTCGACTGTGACGGGATGGGGCGGCGGGCGGCTCGGTTGTGCCACCCAAGGCCGCGATGGCGCGCAGGAAATAGGTATTCTCGGGACCAGAGATCAGCCCGAGGAACTGTGCGGCCGGAATGGCATCCGGCAGGCTGGGCGCGTGGGCGATGGCAGAGGCCAAGAGCCGCACGAAATCCTCGATAAAGAGGTAATCCTGTTGCAGATAGGCGAGCATGCGCGCCTCGGGCAGGGTGCCTGCCGCAAGCTGGTCAGTAAAGGCGTGCCGGGTGGCGGCCTGCCAATCGGTGGCCACAAGGGATTTGAGGTGATCGGTGGGGCGCATGGCGGTTTCCTCTCAGGCAGGCGCGCGCAGGCGGGCCAAGAGGCGGCCCTGTGCGGCGAGGGTTTCGGGGTCATCCACCGGGCGCGGCACCGGGGCCGTGGGAGGGCTGATATCTTCCAGCCCGGTTTCGGTCAGGATATGGATGGCATGGCCCATGCGCGTGGCTTCGGCCGGGTCATGCGTGACCATGAGCACGGTGCGCCCTGCCAGATGGGTGGCGGTGAGATCCTGCATTTGCGCACGGGTGCGGGCATCGAGCGCCGAAAAGGGCTCGTCCAAGAGGACGATGGGGCGATCCTCCATCAGGGTGCGGGCGAGTGCCACGCGTTGTTTCTGCCCGCCCGAGAGCGCATGTGCTCGCTTGTCGGCGTGATCGGCCAGCCCCACCCGCGCCAGCATTTCGCGCGCCCGCGCTGTATCGCTGGGCATGCCGCGCAGCCGCGCGCCAAGGGTCACATTGCCCAGCACATCGAGCCAGGGCATCAGCATCTCGCCCTGCGCCATCAACGCCATGCGTCCCGGCAGCGGCAGGCCGTCCGAGGCGGTGATCGTGCCGGTGAACTCTGTCACCTCGTCCACCCCCGCAATCAGACGCAGGAGCGTGGTCTTGCCCACGCCCGAGGGGCCAAGCAGGCAGGTGATGCGCCCGGCAGGCAGGGTCAGGTGCAGCGGGCCAAAGATCGGCACGGCGCCGATCCGGGCGTGACCATCGACGATCAGACTGGGCGGGGCGGTCATGCGCGGGCTCTTCAAACAGGGGCCGCAGGCCGGGGGGAAGGCGCGACTGCGCAGTCTCCGTTCCCTCCGCCGGTGCAAGCCGGATCAGGTTCGATGGGTTGGCGCGGCGCCTCTCAGCCCCCAAAGGGGCACCCCAACGGATACCCCAGATGTAGCCGCCGCGCCCGGCGATGACAAGGGCGCGATTGGCGCCTAAAAATACGCGGTATTTTAACTGTTCAGCGGGCATTAACGCTTGGCTGTCAGTCTGGCGCCATCCGAGGGGAGAGTGTCATGCACGGGCTGGTCAACCGCGCCATCGAGAGATTTGTCAGGGATACCTATGGGCGCGATGTCTGGATCGGCACGATTCAACGTCTGAATCTGGGTCTGACCGAGTTTGAGGCGATGATGACCTATGAGCCGGACACCACCGAACAGGTGTTGACGGCGGTGGGCACGCGGCTTGCGCGCGGGCGCGACGAGTTGCTTGAGGATATCGGCACCTATCTGGTCTCGCACCCCGCGACCGAGGGGTTGCGCCGTCTGCTGCGCTTTGGTGGGGTGGATTATGTGGATTTCCTGCATTCGCTTGACGATTTGCCGGAACGCGCGCGCCTTGCGGTGGCCGATCTGGAGCTGCCCACGCTGGCATTGCAGGATCGGGGCGGCGGGCACTATCAGGTGCATATCGATCTGCCCAAGGACCATGACCTGCGGCTTGGGCCGGTGGTGGTGGGGCTGTTGCGCGCGATGGCGGATGATTACGGGGCCCTCGCTCTGGTCGAGCATCTGGGGGATGCGGTAGGCCATGAGATCATCGAGGTGCGGGTGTTGGAGGAGGGGTTTGCCGATGGCCGTGCCTTTGTTTTGGGAGCGGCAGGAGGGGTGCGGTGATGGATCAAGATACGGGCCTTTTGCAGGTGCTGGATGGGCTTTGCCCGATGCATGCGGTTCTGGATGCGCAAGGGCGCCTGGTGCAGGCGGGGCCGACCTTTGCCAGGCTCTTTGGTGCAATGCCATTGCAAGGCGCGCGGTTTCTGGACCTGATCGACCTGCGACGCCCATATCGGGCGGAGGATATGGGGGGGCTGCTGGCCTGTGCCGGGGCGCGGCTACGGTTGCGGCTACGGGCGGTGCCCCACACGGCGCTGAAAGGCGTTTTGCTGGCCCTGCCGGGTGGCGGGGCGGTGGTGAACCTCTCCTTCGGGATTTCCGTGCTCGAGGCGGTGCGCGACTTTGGCCTGACCGGCGCGGATTTCGCCGCAACCGATCTCACGACCGAGATGCTCTATCTGATCGAGGCGAAATCCGCCGCGATGGAGGCCTCACGCAAGCTTAACCTGCGTTTGCAGGGGGCACGCATCGCCGCCGAGGAGCAGGCCTTTACTGACATGTTGACCGGGCTGCGGAACCGGCGTGCGCTCGATCATGTGTTCGACCGGCTGATGCAGAGCGAGCAGGATTTCGCGCTGCTGCATCTCGATCTCGATTTTTTCAAGCAGGTGAATGACACGCTGGGACATGCGGCGGGCGATCATGCGCTGCAAGAGGTGGCGCGGCGTCTGCGGGCCGAGGTGCGCGCCGACGATCTGATTGCGCGGGTGGGGGGCGATGAATTCATCATCCTGCTCTTGGGCATGACCGAGCGCGCGCCGGTCGTAGATCTCGCCCACCGCATGATCTGCCGATTGGAAGAGCCGGTGCCCTATGGGGCGCAGACCTGCCGGATTTCCGGCAGCGTTGGTATCACGCTCAGTTGTGCCTATGACAGCCCCGAACCGGCGCGGATGATGGCCGATGCCGATCTGGCGCTCTATACGGCCAAGGGGCAGGGGCGGGGCTGTGCGCTGTTTCATGAGGCGTCGGTTGCGCGCGCGGCCCCGGTGCGGGGCCTTGCCTGAGCGTTCAGGCGGGCCAGTTGCCCGGATCAAGGATCGCGGCCAGAATACGCGCGGCATCCTCTTCCTGCGCCACATGGCCCAGACCGTCGAGCGCGCATGTTCTGGCGCGCGGCATCTGCGCGGCGGCGCGCGCCGATGTTTCAGGCGGCACCGCCAGATCGCCGGTGCCGGTGATCAAGAGGCACCGATTGGGGATATTGCCCAGTCGGGTCAGAAGCGGGGCCACGTCCCATTGTGCCATCATCTGCAGGGTGCCATCGACATGCGCGCGGTCCCCGATCAGCCGCGCATAGAGGGCGAGACTTTCGGGCGAGAGGCGCGATCCGGTGCTCTCGATCAGGCGGCGCGCGCGGGTGAGTTTGTCGGCCCCAAGGGTAAAGAGCGTGGGGGTCAGCGGGTTGAGAGCCAGCACCTTGGCCAGAACCGGAAAGAGCCAGCCTGCCACGCCTTCGAACGGGCCGAGGGCCGCGTTGACGCAGGCGATATCGGGCGGTTGGCCTGTGGGCGTGACCAGCCGCGTCGCGAGGTCCAGCGCGATGGCCCCGCCTGCCGAATGGCCAAGGATCAGCTCAGGCTGCCAGCCTTGGGCGGTGCAGAAGGCGGCAATATCGCCGGCCATGCCGGGCAAGCCCAGACGCCGCCGGTTTCCGGCGCGGGAAAACCCCTGACCGGGCAGGTCGATTGCAATCACCCGGTAGCTCTGCGCCAAGAGCGGCATCAGGGCGCGCCAGCTATGGGTCGAGGCCCCGGCCCCGTGCAGCAAGAGCGCCAAGGGCCCGTATCCCATTTCTTGCACATGCCATTGATGGGGCGGATGATGGATGCGGCGCGAGTGGGCAGAGTGCGGCCATGTCGCCAGATCGCGCTGCCAGTCCATCGCTCAGCCCCCGAGGGCGGAGGTGACTGCCGTCGAAATCCGCCGCGCATCGGCACGCGGCAAGGGCAGGTGGCGGGCGTTCATTTCTGCTGCGAGTTGGGCCGGTTCCGGCCCCGGACGGGCGGAAATGTCGATCACGATCGCAGGCAGGTTTTGCGCGCGCCAGAGCCGTGCCATGGT